>NZ_JBLIXL010000018.1:0-67339 GCF_047525455.1 Marinomonas phycocola | reverse complement strand
GAACAGGTTTGCGAATAAGAGAATGGACTTGCTCAGAGTGCGGAGCTGAGCATGATCGCGACATAAACGCGGCAAAGAACATTCTTGCGCTCGGGTATGAGCGTCTCGTAGGAGGAATCCCCCCATATAATCAGCTCGTCTGATTTAGTGGAGGGAGGATATCAATGAGTAGCTCTTATATAGAGCTATTAAATACGTATTCAAACAACAAAGTCCGGCTCGACAGCCTTGACTCTCAAATTGAGTCAAAAGCATCTCTTTCGGATGTGAAAAGTGGTGTTCGTGTTGGCTTCAACACTAAAAGGGTATGCGTTAATTCATTTGAAGTCACAAATGAAAGTGGCAATAGAGTTGAACGTATAATCTGTACAAAATATATCACTCAGAATTCAGAGGGATATCTATATTAATTATTATTTATACCAATTAACGCCTATAATGCGTATATAATATTTATTAACGTATTATAGGCATAACTAAATGTTCAAAATTCTTCTACCAATCATGTCAGCTTGCACACTCATTGTTGGTTGCTCACCTCTTGGGGTACCTCCATTAAACCCTATACCAGAAAAAGCCAGTATCACCCAAACAATTACGCAGGACAACCAAATTATCGCTGAATTATCAGAAAGAATTGGTTACAAGCTGACCCCTAGATCGTTTTCTAAGATTGAAGACGATCTAGAAATAGTTAAGAAACGCGCTCTTCATAGATATTCTAGCTTAAGTCCACGCGATACAGCGCTACTCAACCTAACCAAAATGACCTTCTTTGGACCTGATGCCGTCTATAATCTGAGGGATGTATCTCTTGTCATCTCTCGTGGAGATAGCCGAATCATTCGCGCTGACGACGTAGACGTGAGATTTAGTGGCATTTCTGAAGAAGTGCGGATCACATACTCCGAAAATCAATTACTATGGATTAACGGTATAGAGATTGGCGTTTACGATCCAGCTAGGAAACAAATCATCGACACAAAAATAGAATCACTTAAAACGGCGGGTGGCTCTATCTCAGGACGAATAGAGCTTTAACAATTTAGATACATGAGAAAGTGAAAGTATATGTAATATAGCTACTTTCTCATGCTTTTTTTCCATAGAGTACTCGCATCACCTTCAAAAAGGTTAGCTGCGAGCATAATTAACAATCGATCTCTATACCTTTCTCTTACTTCTGGTGTCTTTGAATTATATCCGGCTAGACTCCAAGCCAGACCTTCTAACATTTCTAGCGGAGGCACTTTATTAACTATATCTTTTCTCAACTTTAACTTAGCTGACTCGTAAAATGGCTGGATAACCATGGCAGCAGCAATAAGAGAGGCACAATTATTCCATCTCAAATCAACCGGAGTCAGAGTTGGGTACACTCTTTTCCAATTAATTTCATTAATGCTGTATTTCCCCGTATCCCATGTAACAGAACCGCTTCGAGTAGGCCATGACTTAGCCATACCATTGTACCCCCCCTCTGACAACTCAAGAATTGAAAATATCTCAGGTGTAATACCGATCTCAACTTCTAGCCTCTCTCTACAATCAGCATCATCATTCATAGGCTCGTAACCCTCTGGCGGGGCTGTCATGAGCATAACTTGGTCATAGGTCATCAACTTCCCCTTATAGAGAAAGGTTCTATCTTCTGTACTGGAGTCATTAGCTAACACACTCGCAGAAAAAGTTGTAGCCAGATAAATAATTGACACATGTGATAACGACATCTAACATCCTCAGAAATTTAATTTTAAATAATAACAAAATAACTATATACATAATAATTGTATTTATTTATTATTTTTTAAATCACACAATATTATCAATCGCCATCAAGAGCGAATTAAAAACAGGACAACTCATGACAGACAATATCGTCATATCACCAGCCCTATTTGCACGTTATTTTTTAAAATCAGATGCATCAAAAAAAATACCAACCAAAGCGCCCATTAACAAAGGTAATTTTCACGAATTAATCATTGACTATATTGGCAGAGAAAGAAGCAATGATTACGATATTGAAATGCATCTTACCGATAGTATTTTTTCTCGTGATTTTCTTGTTCTGTTAGCATTATTCAAAATTGAACGTAGTGACCTATCAATTCACAGCATTGATGGTGGCTTTTCATTTCTTGCAACTGATATAAGAGAAACATTAAACCTGACAAATAGCGGCTCCAATTCAGATTCGATAGAGCAGTCTATCCAAAGATTGTCCGAAATAGAATTCGCTATAGTGGCCATATCAAAAAATGAAGCGAATGATGACATCGAACTTCATACGGGACGCATTGTAGATACGTTCAGCACCAGAACAAGCAGCAAAGGCATGAGAGACAGATCATGGTTTGTAAAACTTTCAGATGAATTCAAACTATTTCGAAAGCACTGTGAAATAGTCAAGCACAATATGGAAGATTTACTGAAATGCCGGAAAAGTGCAACCAATATAGCTATTCAGGCACACATCCAAACAGTCAGTCACAATAAAAATAAAACGTATGCAAAAAAAGTCACCACTTTATTTAAAAATATTAACTCTGAAATCAATTCCAATAAATGGGTAAGCGATCGACACTATCGACAAAAGATTGGAGCTCTCGTTAAAAATGCTGCTCGGAGGATTCTAAATATTGCCTACACACCTCCTAAAAAGCTTTTTAGATTATTTACATCCAAAATAGCATTTCACAAGCAGCCCGCTTCTCAATAAAACCAGCCGTATAGCACCCCCCATCAGACACTCTCTGAGGCCAAACTACGTCTCATGCCTACACCAACAAACAAAACAGCATTAAATCATCACAGACACAAGCACATCTCAACACAACCAAACAACAATCCACCTTTATAGAAAATTTTAACAAAACTATAAGCATACGCGTCATTCAAACTCGGAGTTAAAGTCTCATAGTTTAAGTGAAAGACAACAAATAAATATCTAAGCTTTGCGGAATATGGTCTCTATATTTTTTGATTAGACATATATAACGCATTTACTTAAGCTATAAATGTAGTGATGACCTTCCTATAGTCATCGTTCGACTAAGCGACTGAATTATATGTATTTATTTAATATGAATACGTTAAAAACAATAAACACAATAAATACATAAAAGAGCTAACTACATAAGAGATACATGAAACATACTTTTCCAATTTTTAATTCATGAATATCAATGTCTTATAAATAGATAGCGTGCTATTTAATAGCCTTTAAATATAGATTTATTATTTAATTCATCAATTAAGAAACTGGATCTAGATTTTTATTGAATAGAAAAAATTAAGGTTGTATAATGAACACTTGCTGTTAGCAGCTGTCCTGCTGTCATATCAGTTATTCAGTGCCACGGCCTCGTGGCATTTTTTTTAGATTTGATCTAAGCGATAGCAATACTAAAAGTCTAGAAATTGACAAGATCCTGTCAAAAATCAAAGCTGTTCTAGAAATTGACAAGATCCTGTCAGAAATCAAATCTGTTCTGGTAATTGACAAGATCCTGTCAATATAAAACTCAAATTCACAAAAATATTAACCAGAGAAACTTGTTAATGAGTTTTTTCACTCCCCCCACTCAGACCCAATAAAACATAAAAACAGAAGATGATTGTACGGCAACATTATGGTTTGATATAAGACACTGAAAAAATGCCCCGCAAATCGTATTTGACCGTTTACGAAGTTAGCGGCTCCAGATTTACAAAGAACAAAGCCTAACGATCGGCGGGAATCTCCGGAAGTTCGCCATTTTAATTTGTCTTTTTTGAACTGTTTTAGGCATTGCGTTCTTAGCTTTATAGAGGGTGTTATGAGAGACATTGCCACAGGCTTCGAGGTTGAAATAACAGAATTTAACGGATAAATTTTGCAGGATCGGTAGTCGGAGCGCCATTAGAAGTCTTAAAGCGATACATTAAGCAACAAGACAGGCCACATAAATAAAGAGACGCTTATATCACCCACCTGAAAAAGGAAGGTGCTTTACGCGCCTGATGGTAAGTTGATCAACTTCTGCTTGTATCTGTCACTTATTTAGCTTTAAATTGTCAATAGTTATCGCCACTTGAGACAAGGAAAAAAGCGCTATAGAAAAGGCCAGCGAACGAAAGCGGAAGTGATTAAAATAAGCTCTCTATCGGTGAGCACCCCGCTATTGTAGATAATAAAAAGCGTTTTGGATATTGGGAAATAGACACTGTTTCCGACAAACATGGAACAGATTATATTTCTCTTTCAAACATGGTTATATTTTTTGAAACTTTCTTTGTTCACCTGTAACAATCTTATCCCAAATTTTTTCTCTTTCAATCACCCTTACTCTTTCAATATTTTCTGGCGAAACAACCATTTCCTTATGAAATTTAACGAGGTCTTTATCTATTTTTGAAGAGTTTAAATTCCTTTTTCCATAATGTCTTTTTTGCGTATCTGAACTTATATGTCCCATGGCTGCACTGCATAATATCCCCCCACAAGCCTCCACAACAGAAACTTTAAACTCATGCCTTGTTGATGAAAGAGTTGGTCTTAGGGAGGTCTCAGACCTTCTTTTTAGAGCAACGTTTACGACTTTCATATGCAAGGATCTTGCAGCTCCTAACATTTTTGGTGATGATAAATACAATTCCTTTAACTCGGAAATACTTTCCGAAACAGAAAACCCATCAAATTTTTCTGGAAGTTCAATCCACCTAGTATCTCCATTTGACCTTCCGTTTGTTGCTTTTCCATTTACTATTATTACCTTGCATCTATCTTCACCTCCAAACTTGTCCGACCTAATAACCTCGACTGAAATATCTCTTAGTTCATTAAGCCTATAGCCCACAAGTACTCCAACTTTTAAGTGGAGCTCAACGAATCTTTTTACAGACTCTCTTGGCCTAGCGACACTATTAATCAACTTTAAAACACGTAACCTTAGGTCTTTGGGATACGTTTTCATCTTTAAGCTTTTGCTATTTGAAAGAGTGATTTTCATATCATTTTTTTCTAATTTTATGCTTTCATTTCTACAATGCCAACGCAAAACCGCCCTGTATTTTTTGGCTGAATTAGTAGTTAAAGCTGATTCAATTTTTGAAAAGACTGATAAAACCTTTTCTCTACTATTTAGAGAACCATCATTATCCTCCCGCTGAAAATATCTTACATAAATCGTTTTTAATTTTAGACGGTATTCCCGTTCTGTGTTTTCAGTTCTAGTCATCACGCTATAAAACAGCCCCAAAAACAGAAATGTTAGAGTATTAAGTGTATTATTTTAATGCCTTACAAATCTTAATTGTCAATACGTGTATGTTACTTTTACGCTGTATTTATTATATAATGATATCGTGCGTACTCCTATTCGTAAAACTAAATTGAGAAACTCTTAATGAAGACAAAAAAAACAAGGTATATTTTTGCCACTATTGCATTCTTTGTAATGAGTGGTTGTGCAACTAAATCTCCAGAACCAGATCCAGTAGCCATGGCCACAATTGAATTCCGGCAACAAATGATGGACGTTGCGAATCGCAGCGTAAATTATTTAAATGACAGCAAAAGATTAATTGTGTCTAGCGATCCAGAAACAGAATGGGTAAATAACGTATCCGAACAAAGCCCTCTCAATCAAAGAGCTAATCTTGGTTTTGTTAATGGGGTTTGGGTTGGCTCTTTTGAGCAGCTTCTTCATGATGTTTCTGAGCGATCAGGGTATAAATATATTGACCTTCTAAGAGACAAAAGAACGTCTAGTTATCAGGTGTCTATCCCAGCCGAAAATATTACTTTAATGGAGTTGCTATATGTCGCGTACACCAATGTTCCTAACTCACAAATCGATCTCATCATCAGAGAAGATTCGAAAACAATTATTTTACGGAACAAGTGTGATTACGGTGATGCTTGTGACGGGCTGCGCAAACTCTCCAATGGAACACCTAGAGCTCCAAGCTAAACCAACTCTTAGTTCAATGTGTGAAAATAGCGAGCCTGATTTCTCAGATTTGAATTTCGCTAAAACTATTGATAATTACTACAATCCCAAAAAATTTTTTCAAGAAAATAAAAAACTTTCGAGTGACGATGTTCGTGAAATTGAAAACATCTATGAGGAAGCATGGAATCTTGGTAGAAAGGTGGGTGAGTTTGATACAGAGGCAACCTTTTGGAATTCAGTTTTAAATCCTGCAGCATCCCAGCTAGATATTATCTATAACTATCGCAGCATAATGTATGACTCTTTGGTCCTTCCAAAGCGTCTTTCAATTATTGAGGGTGGTGTAGAAAAAGACGGTTCTCTTTTATATGATCGTGGATATACTGTCGTCATTGATGATGACTTTGTGGCTCTCACAAGTGAACCATCATGGAGAGATTTTTTTCACCTTCCAAACAAAGATGTACCTGTAGAGTCGGTATATAGTTTTGATCTAACCTCGTCAAATATGAAGGCTTGGAAGGACGGAATTAACGATGGATATTTTGAAGGAGTTTGCCTTACTCTGATTGACTATCAGCAATCAGTATTAAACCTTTCTTCTGATTTTACACAACGCTATCTTTACGTTGTTTCTGAACGACGAGGACTAACGAAGAAGCCAGATATAAAGTCTGTAAAAATGCCTGTTAATATTTCAGGGAGACAAATAGATTTAGATTTAACAACTTATAAAATAAATGACGAAGGTGACTTTGAAGATAGAAGAAAATGGGGGAAGTTTAAGTAGCCCATGGGAGAGTATATATAATTTGTCTCTCTCAATCTCTAATGTACTTTTAAACATTCTTTCGCCTAAAAGATATTTTCTACTTGTGTCTGATTATATACATAAACGACTCAAGGTTGAGTTGACATCCTCCCCCCCTAAAGGGTGGAGATTCCTACTGCTAGCGCTTGATGCCCCAAGCTGAGAATGTTGCTTGCGCTGTTTCTATCTCTATCGTGCGCTGTGCCACACAAGGCACACGTCCATTCTCTTATTCCAAGACCCGCTCTATCTTTCGGACTGTTATCGGGTTATCGATTTACGTACTAGAAAGCATTGCGTTTTTATGCTTCATTGCCACAGGCTTCGAGGTTGAAATAACAGAATTTAACGGATAAATTTTGCAGGATCGGTAGTCGGAGCGCCGTTAGAAGTCTTAAAGCGATACATTGAGCAACAAGACAGACCACATAAATAGAGAGGCGCTTATATCACCTACCTAAAGGAAGGTGCTTTACGCGCTGGATGGTAATAAATAATGAGTGCATCAACATTAAAGTTAGTCGTTAATGAAAAGAAAAAGTATATAAATGTTACCACTTCAGATTTCGGCCAGTGTGACTGGGATGAAAATTCACTTCGAATTTTCTTGGTCCTTTGCCATGAAGACAATTCGACATCTGATATTTTTTTACAACATGAAACTGTTATAAAGATTCGTTACAGTGGGGAAATACTTACAGTATCTCTAAACGCTATCGATGAACAAAAACCTTCAATGAGGAAGGTTCCTCGTCTAGTATTAGATGAATTTTTTTCCAACTGCATGACTCACGTTTATGAAATAACTCGCATGCGAGATAATGCTACTGCCACTCTAATTGTTAATAAAAAAAATGATGGCGATTCGTTAGGGTTTCCATTCCGACTTGAAGGTCTTAGGCATTCAATGGGGAATGCGCAAGAGACTAGCTTTGTATGTTTGCGACCATTGAGAAAAGTCATACCTTTAGAAAATTTGCGAGTCAGCGATCTATCTAAAAAAATCATTTCATCTCCTGGAAAATTTAACATCATTACCGGTCCTACTGGCGCAGGTAAATCCACCCTAGCTTCAAGTGCCGTTACGGAAATGGCTTGTAAAAAAAGAATTAATGTTTTAACCGCAGAAGATCCTATTGAATATAATATTGCAGGCGACAATCGTGTAATCGGGAACGTTCATCAGTTTGATGCAAACAATGATCATAAAGATGGCATGTCAGGATTACTTAAATCTTTTTTAAGACAAAGACCCGATTTAGTTTATGTTGGTGAAATGAGGGAGGCGCTTACAGTTAATATAGGAATTCAGATTGCACGCTCATCTCACAAACTATTTACAACCGCTCACTGCGAAAGAGCATGGCAGGCATTTGAGAGACTTATCGACTTACTTCCTTTTGAAGCTAGATTAACAAGCTTAATAGACCTTATAACTTATAGTGGTTTTATTATTTCCCAAAGTTTAGTTGCTACGGATAAGAATGGTGAGCTAGCAATTCAAGATGTGTTTTACTTCGATAGGGAAGATATTGTTTTTTTAATTGACGCAGTAAGAAAGTCATACCGAGAGTCGAAAGATTACGAAGGTTACAGCCGGGCATTTCGAGTTCGTTTCAAAGAAAAATGTGCCAATGGAGTTGCGATCGACCAACTAAGCCATTTAAGGTCTCATCTAGACAACAACCTCATCACTCAAGAAGAGTTCGATAAATTCTCCATATCGATAGACCCAGTTTGAAATTAATTAAATATTAAATTGATATTAGCGACTTACTAATTAATAATTAATAGCAATTTACTTTAATTGCTATTAAAAGGTGAAGTTGATGAGGAATTTAAGCGAATATCGATATGTCTCGGATCAAAGTGCGTTTTTGGCAAGCCAGATGGTTATGAACACATCTGGTTATGCCAAGGTTGGTTTTCTCATTTGGGATAATTTAGTCTTAACAATTTCATTTATTACTATCTTAGTTAGTCTTTTAGTTCTTCCAAGCTTAATTGGACCCACTGGTGTTAAGGTAGGTTTATTTTTTGGCCTTAGCTTCTTAGTCCTATCTCTTCATCCATCATTATCTCCATTGTTTAGAAAACTATTATTAAAACTAGCAGATCTTAAGATGGACGAACACTCAACCGATCGCATTAAAAACGAAAAATTAGCAAGGTTTTACCATGAACTGTAGAAAGGCTGTATTTATTGCGACGTTAATTAGTTCAGGGGTGGTTCAAGCAGATTTCATTCTCGTGAAACCAAAAACTGCAGAATCACTTCCTACTAAGCACTACAGCGAACCTGTTGCCGCTTTTATTGCGACAGATAATACAGTGAAAAATATTAAAGCTCTCAAATTACCAGTAAGTGAAATAGGAAATGCATCTCGTTCACTTGAATCTAAATCAGTTACTCCAAACATGCAGATTTTCTCTCGTCGTGTAGGTGATGTGATTTCATTATTAATCCCGAGCAACTTTGAGCTTGCTATTTTTAATGGTACAGATATGGATCAGCGAATAGCTGTAGACATAAATGAGGGCACTCCATGGATTGAAGCTTTAGGCGTTGTAATGGAGAAAAGTGGATTGGCTTCTTTGGTAAATTGGAGTAACAGCTCAGTTACTATATCGAGCAATTCTCGAAAACCATTAGAATCAAATCAAGATAAGAGCATTACGGTTAGTGATGGTAACGAAACCTATGTCATCCGAAAATCGAGCGATGATATAAAGCAAATTAAAAACGGGGGCTTTCTCATTAAAGATGGAAAAGCTATAAGGTTTGAAACAAAACAGAATTCGGAGAAGTTATGAAAATATACTCAATTTTGCTGATGGTAACAGCCTCTTTTATTTCATCTCAAATATATGCTGCAGGTTATTCAAACTCATCTGCAAATGAGTTCTTAAATAGAGCTAAAGATAATGCAGTTAGTAGATTAGATATAGCTCTGGATGGTTCAAAGGGATTTCAGTCTCTTAGCATGAAGAATCATGATATGTGGAAACTACTTATCGACCGACCAACTGAGGAAGAGTATTTAGCTGCAGACAATGACACTTACAGGCTTTTTCTTAATACATCTGCTTCCAACACGGCGTTGTTGTTAAGGCAATCTATTTCACCGAGTCTCAAAGGCTATGCAGTGGAGCAATAAGATGAACTCAAATGAGAATGAGGAAATAGACAAAATCATAAAGGTGGCTATGAATTTGAATTCATTTTTTAGCCCAACCATAGATGATGGTGCCGTAGAGAAAGTTACAGACTTAGCTAGAAAAAAACTAGAAGAGCTCCTGATAGAAGATGAGGGTCTGGAAGACTATCAATTAGCTAAGCTTCCTATTGTCTATATTATTCCGGCCTTACGTGATAATGATCTTGAATCAATCATTTTCATGCTTTCTAAATCAAGACCTACCTCAGAAGTTTTAGAATATCTTCTTATTCTAATTGCAAATGAGGTTCGTGGTATTGAATCAATGAAAAGCATTTCATCAAGCGAGCTTGCAACAATGAAAAAGATAATTGCCTTTTCGCACTTAAGGATCTTGCATATCAGTCGTAAGCAGGAAACAAAACAAGTTGCAGATACAATTTCATGCCTTCCAGACAACACAGAAATGATAAATCTGTATAAAAATGTGTTTTCAAAGTCTGTTGACATGAGAACCAATCAAATTACAAGGAATTAATCTTCAAATGCTTCGTCATTCAATTGTTTGTGCCTCTATTCTTTTATGTAGTAATTCTTATGTTAATTCGGCTGATACTAGCTGTGGCGCCCTTATATGTGCTGTTAGCCCAAATTACAGTCAATGGGCAGAGCAAGCCAAACAATCTATAGAAGCTTCAGCTACTTCAATCAAAGATGCATACGATACAGCCTCAACTGCCGCTTTTGCCCCAAAGGATGCGCTAGACGGGGCTTCGTGTCTTGATGGTCTAAGGGGGCTTGATATAAACGCTATCCTCATTGATCCCCGTAACGTTTTTATGCTTGAGTTTCCTAAACTTATAATAGAAAAAATCACTAAATTGGGTTGCTCTATGATTGTTGATGCCCTCAATAAACGGGCAGAAGAGCTATCTCTTAATATTGACAAAATTGGTGAAAAAGTATCAGAAGCTACTGGCGGTTTAGTTGACATTGATGCAGAAACGAATTCGAGTGGAGGCATTAGTTATGAATATGAGGTTGAAGCTTTGCAAGATTCTGAATTAATGGAAGAAATTAGTGAAAAAGTGAATGAAGAAATAAATGAAAAATTTTTTGGTGATTCGGATCCCTTCAGTGATAGTGGAAATATAGACTTAACAGACCCCAGATATTACAAAAGCGATTCTTCTGGTGGTTTATCAGGTTCAGGAACAAAATCTTTTTTAGAGCTCCAAGAAGGGGCTAGATGCTGGTTGGATGACAATTGTGAAAATTAATTTCTCTAAAACAAGCGCTGCCATTTTTTTAGCTCATGCTATGTCTACCTACTCACCATCAGTTTTAGCATGCGATACTTGTGCTCAAGCAGCGATAGATCGTGGATTTGCCGCGTTAATAGCTCAAGCAGAACTAATTGAATCGGCTATTAGAGGTGTTGATACGCAGGTAGACAGCTTAAAAGAAAATGTACAAGAGGCAGGGACCAACATATCTGACTCAATAGACACATTTAGTAAATCATTAGAAACAACGTTATTAACAGCTAATGAGAGATTGATTCGTTCGCTTTCTGGACTCTACGTACAAGTCGATAATCAATTCACGATTCTAGGGCAAGCAGAGAAAAATAATACTCTTGAGTTGCAAAATGAAATAACGTCGTCGTTCCAGGCAGCGGAAAAGCTCATAAGAACTCGCGCCGAAATGTATGAAGTCGGTGGGAGTCTGGCGAATTTTTCTGGTGGAGACAGAGCCGACGCACTTTTACACTTATTTACAAACAATACGGGGTTTTCTCAAGGGATTTATGCGCTTGAAGCAGATTTTTTAAAGCGCTGGAATAGACGAGATGAAGAGCTTTTTGTAAATAATAGAGCTGGCTATTTTGAACGAACGCGAAAATTAGTTCTTGATGAAGCCGATGAATTGATTGCTAGAAAGAATATAAGCAGCCTTATCAGTAAAGATGATTACCAGAAATTGATATATTTTGCGGCTTTTGGCCTTAATCCTGATCGAATTCTTCCAACAGAAGGAGCCTATGGAGAAGTTGTTGTTAAACAAGCAACTTTGTTAAGAAGTTTAGTATCGAAAGCACCGATCATTCCTTTATCGGATGAAAACAAAGAGTTTTTTGGTGATTACACACCACGAAATGTTGACGCCTCCGAATGTGTTACGGATTATGTAGAGAAGGGCATGATTCCATCAGGAGTTTCTTGTACAAGTCTAGATAGCGTATTAGCCACATTAGTAGCGCGACCAGGAATGCCATCATTTATCATAGCCTCATCGACAGCATCTAAACGAGCGTTAGCAGAAGAGCAGCTTCGAAGTACAATAATAGGCAATATCTTATTCAAGAGAATGCTAGATGAGAAGCGAGCGGAGAATACCCTTGGTTCTCTTTAAGGCGCTTCTTTTTTCTGCAGCAATTTATTCAAGTTCGAGCTTTGCCGTCATTGGATTATGCCCAACCCCTTTTGGCCCTATTGGTATAATTCCTTGCGATCTAGCTTGCGTTGGTGGGGCTATGACAGGAGGCTCCACCAGACTTGGAGCTCACTACACGCGTTACGTTTCAGATCTCAGTCGAATTATGTCTGATTTGACACAATGCATTGCTCAAATTCATTCTTTAACAGCGAAAACAAACTCTCAACTCTCTACTGAAGCAGTTTCACTTGGGCTTGTTATATCAAACAACAATCAAAGAGAGGTTTCGGCGGTAGACGCTGTAACTATAAAGTTCTCTGATGCAATTTCTAAGTATTCATCATTTCTAACAACAATGACATTAGAACTGAAGAACTTAATAAAATCTCAAATTAAAGCTTTTGAAAAAATTACGAGGAATCAGTATCGATATGAGACACCTTCGATCATTGGGATTGAGTTGGTTAAGCAGTACAGTAAAGGTTTAAATGAATCAGACGAAAGACAAGTAAATTTGTCGGAAAATACATTTAGCGTTATAGAAAAATATAAGAAATATTATGAATACGTTACTTCTATAGGCCAAGCTAGCAAAGTTGATCGAAACGTTTCTAATAACACATTAGAATTTGAAGATATCATTTACGCGCAATCGGCTGAATATTTTGCAGTCCCTGCCTTTCTTCCATCTAACTTATCTTCACTTACAACAGCAGATTTGATGCTAGCAGACGTTCTAGCAAAAAGTGAATTTGCCTGCAACACATGGCAATCAATAGATCCGTCTCATTCCTCCGCTTGCACCATAGGAGAAGATCCAATAGACGTAGACAGTCTTGTGAATGAAGCAACAACTTCTAAAGAAAAATTTGGGACTACTCTTGAAACTTCTTTTGATCTTGCGGCAAACACAGCATTTGCATTAGATGACAAGATGCATTCTCAAGAATGCCTTAATGGGCTAATTGACATGTCGATAGAGCTCAACCTTATTGATCCTACGAACATAGGTTACTTTAAAGCATTCGAAGTTATCAGAGATTATGTAATTAAAACAGGTTGTGCAGCGCTTACAGCCAATATGAACAAAGCTGTTTTGGATGTGAGAAACAAACTTAATGAGCTATCTGCAACGCTTGAAAGAGAAACCCGGGGTTTGGTTGTCCTTGAATCAAGTACAAACACAACGGACTCTCTAGCTCTATTTGGAAACATTGAGGCTGATGAAAAGCGTAAGACGGCTTATAGAAAAACAATTTTTGGTGAGCCTCAAGACCCAGTAGAAGACTCGTATCAACTAGAAATATTAAAAGCTGAAATAAAGCCAAAAGAATTGGAGGAAATCGATAATGTCATCTGCGAGATTTTTGATTGCTAGCACATTAATAGCTAGTTCTTTGGCTTCCACGCAAGCCCATGCTTGGGTTCCGTGTGTTTTAATATGTGATGCCGCCTGCATGGGTATATCGTTCACGAACGGTACAGTTGAGGCCCAGGAAGCATTCTCTAAAGTTGAACAATCATTTATAGGGTTGGCCGAGACAATTGCGGAGGCATCCGAAGAAGTAACAAATCTTTCTAATAAAATAGAATCCGATTTTGATAAAACAGCGAAAAGCGTACAGTCCCTTGTGAACGAGGATGATCCTCTAACCTCTTCACTTACAACGAAGTTAGTTAGGGCTGTTAGTGCAGCGACAGTTAAATTAGAACTTGAGGCTATTTCCAACCAAACATTGCGTGAAAATAATGCTCTAGAGTTAATAAATTCAACTAATTCGCTCTTTCACGCTTACAGTAAAATTCATTCACAGCGACTAACAAATAGCGAAACGAGCGACATATTTGATTCAGTGCTTCAAAATAGCTATGAAATATCTAATCATTTCGAGACTAAGGCACAGAATCTCAAATCTGAAATAATGAAATCGGCACTTCTTACTAAAGGGATGAGTGAAAAGGTTATAGGAATGAATTCCATAAAGAGCAGAAAAATTAAAGAGGCAAACGAACATTTTGAGGATTTAATTTTTTTACAATCTAACGATATGTCTCCATGGAAAATAACCCCTCTCATTTCTAGGTCGCCAAGCAATCTATCCGCAGCAATTACAAAATACATGCGATTATCCTCAACCGCAGAAATAAGAAATACAGATATTAAAGCCATGGTAGGAGGGAAACATATAGACCTTATTGGGATTAATTTAAGCAAAATTCAGAGAAGGAATCTCTATATGTATGAATTAATGCAATCTTCTAAAAATCTTTCTATATTTGGAGATAACTATGAGTACTAACAATGAGCCAAGCCAAGCAGCAATAATGCTAATCAATGATGTTTTGTCCAATTATATGACTGAGTTTGAAATAAACCCAGCAATTCTATCGGGTAATGAAATGTTACAGGAAGATCTATCAAAAGACTTGAAAGACTTGTTAGATCTTATTCAGGAACTTTCACAAGAAGAAAGATTGGCGATTCTTCAATCCTCTGAGTTTCAGCGTCTTAGTCATATGCTTGACAAAGACGAATTTAAAAAAATATTACGTGAAGACTTAGATAAAGAATATGGCACTTTCGAAAGTATTGATTTGATAGTGACATTGGCCAAATTCTCTATGGAACATTTTCTTGCACGTAAACAAGAAGACAGAACCAATATTGAAGTCGAGTCACTGGGAGCAGTAAGCGGTGTTGAAGTCGAGTCACAGGAAGAGGTAAGTACCAATGTTGAAACTATGTCAGTTGATGATAGTAATCTAGATGATCTATTCAGAAGTTCTAGTTTGCAAGCAGATGAAGCAATTATAGAAAAATCAAAAACCGAATCATTTTCATTAAGACAAGAATCAACTGCCTCCGATATAGATACCTATGCTCTTGATATGATTAATAAAAGAGTTGAATCTCATGAAACAAATGCAGTAGAGAGCGAGCCAAATTCGAGCATTGGAACTTCCGATAATCCTTTTACTATTAACTTTGACGATGTTCCGTCAGTAGAAAAGTTCTCAGAGAAATTATTGGGCGAGGAACCGCTTGAGAACGTAAAAAAACCAGTGTTGTATACTGCTGAGGTAGAGGGTGAGACAAACGAAACATCAAGAACCACGCCTATTTCGCCCACCACTTTAAATCCAGTGACGCAACCACTAGCAGACGCAACGAATCAAGAGCCGGTTAAAACTCAGGGTCAACAACCATTTGTTACACAACCAACATATAAGCAAGCGCAAGAAAACGTAAACACGACGCCTAGCAATGAAGGGAATACCTCAAACGTTGAAGTGCCTAGTAAGCCAGGCTTTCTAAACCAGTTAATGAGTAAGATTTACACCTCTACTAATGCAAATAGAATTAGATCAGAAGATACCACAAGAGAGAATATCGCTAGAGAGTTAGGGGGGGTTGGTCTTGATAAAGAACATGCAAAAGCACTGGAAAACATAAAATCAATATCTAGTGTAGAGAAGGTAGACATTGACCCTGATTATGACATGAACTATGAAAAGGAACGATTATTTGAATCAAAAGACCATAGTATGTTTAACCGTTCGATTCAGATTAATCAAAAAAAATCCATTGCATTTGATTACGATAGTGACAAATTTGAAGCTCAGAGCTTGAAGGCAATAACTAGAGTAGTCAAATCAGTAGATGATGCGATAGATTTTTCCGAAGCGCTTCAAGTAGAGTGCTTTACACTAGAGCGTTATTTGGATGAATACGAAGATATAGTAAATTCAGATAACCCAAACCTTAGATTTGTAGAGCTTATTTCAGATTCCACATCTCAAGCAAAAAGACGAGTAGAATCAATACAGTTTTTACAAGAACACCTTAAAAATAGGGTGCTTTTAGAAGACGACATAGACAGAACTGATACTCTAAAAATGGATAAATTTGCTGAATCTGTTAAAGCGGGAGGTGAACAGGCCGCAATGCTAGGAAAAAGAATAACGACATTTGCGGAAAAAATAGGGACACTCTATAAAGATGTTGTTCGTAAGATAATGCAAAAATTCTCACAAGAGGATACGCAAAAGGCAGTCGTGAAACAAAAAGCTTAATAATGAAGATGTGCTAATGGTTTATTAGGGAACATGCGAATAAGTCGAGCTGCACGCCTTAACATTCTAAAAAGTCCAATGGCTGTCAGTAATGTGGCTGCTTTATCACTTTTCTACCACTAAACAAGGTAATTAAACCTTGTTTAGTGGTTTTTAAACGGATTAACCCCTTGCGGCTCGGATCATCTGATCAACTCGAAACACGTTGGCAAGGGCAAACAACATGGACAGTTTGTTGTCATTTTTAGCTAAACCACGATAAATCGCTTTTCTAAAACCAAATTGACATTTGATAGGTTAAAGGCTTGCCTTGTTGGAGGTGAAAAAATAATCCTAAAAAGGGCTATTTATAAGTAAGATCCTGTTCATTTTGTATTGGTCGTTTCTAGGTTTGCGTCTTTAGACGTTTTTAGCTGCTTCCACATGATCAATGCTGTATTTCAGCACCAAAGCATTGAGGTGCTTTTCATCTTGCGTGAGCGTATATAACACATCATTTTCACAGCTTTCTTGTGTGTTTTCCTTCATTCCCACCCTTAAGTGGTCTGTACCGCTATTGTCAATTGTTCATCTTGGTATAACGGTTTAAAACGGAAACCTAAGCGGAATAAGCAAGTCATCAACAGATCAATTGAAAATAAATCGATTTTGCCATTAAGTAAGTCACTAACACGAGGCTGTGAAAGAGAGAGCTTTTCAGCCGCTTCGGCCTGCTTCCAGCCCTTTTGGTTAACAATATCGCGAATCGCAATCATCAAATCTGCTCGTGTTTGTAGCTCGCTTGATTCCTCTTTGCTATCCGTGACAGTATCGAAAATGCTATCGAATTTTCTTGTTTTAGTCATTTTCTGCCTTTTGAGATTTACTTTATTTTAAAGCTAAAAACTTCTATGGGTTTAGTAGCCGATTACCATCCAGCGCTTATATCACCCACCTAAAGGAAGGTGCTTTACGCGCTGGATGGTAAAAAGACCTATATAAAGGTCTTTTAGTTTGCAATTTACCTATAAGCGATCTATTATAAGACCTTTTAAAAGGTCATTTATAGGTGATTTTATGACAGCTATTAGAACGATACTTGCAGAAAACTCAACAAGCATTAGTGAGTTGAAAAAAAATCCAATGGCGGTCATAGAAGGCGGTCAAGGGTTCCCAGTTCTCGTGTTAAATCGAAACCAGCCCGCTTTTTATTGTGTTCCCGCGGCCGCTTATGAAGAAATGATGAATAAACTAGAGGACATCGAACTTGCACAGCTCGTCATGCAACGAACAAACTCAAAGGAAGTAGAGATTGATTTGAATGAGCTATAAAATTTTATTTAAAGTCGAAGCGGAAAAAGAATGGAAAAATTTAGATTCGGAAATTAAACGACAATTTAAAAAAAAACTAATGGAGAGAGTTTTTAGCCCTCGGGTAATATCCTCAAAATTAAGCAATATGCAAGATTGTTATAAAATAAAACTAAAAAGTTCAGGCTATAGATTAGTATACCAAGTTCGTGATAATGAACTTGTCATTGTAGTGGTTGCAGTCGGAAAAAGAGAACGTAACGCTGCATATAAAGCAGCAATAAAAAGAATATAAGCAATTTATGATGTATACACTAATTCCGATAATAACAATTATCAGAAACAGTAAATCAATACTCTACAGTTCAAAAGGCTTTCGTTGACATCTTCCCCACCCTAAAGAGTAGAGATTCCTACTGCTTGCGCTTGATGCCCCAAGCGGAGAATGCTGCTTGCGCTGTTTCTATCTCTATCGTGCGCTGTGCCACACAAGGCACACGTCCATTCTCTTATTCCAAGACCCGCTCTACCTTTCGGACTGTTATCGGGTTATCGATTTACGTACTTGAAGGCATTGCGTTCTTAGCTTTATAGAGGGTGTTATGAGAGACATTGCCACAGGCTTCGAGGTTGAAATAACAGCATTTAATGGAGAAAGTGACCATATCCACTTGCTCATTTATCACCGACCTAAAGGAAGGTGCTTTACGCGCTGGATGGTAAATTATTATCTAGGAGAACAATTAGACTTAAACTTTAATTAAATGAAAGATTAATAATAAGCACTTTAAATAGATCATTCTATATTATAATCTTATAAGGATAGTCGACTATGCTTTAGCAGTCGATCAAAAGTATTCTCAGATTAAAGAGACAATTATGATTAAAAAAGACTTAATAGCTAGTATTAGTGAACATGCAGACATTCCTAAAGCAATTGCGGCGGCGGCGCTTGATGCAACATTAACGAGCATCGAACAGGCATTAGCGGATGGCGATCAAGTTACGCTTGTTGGCTTTGGTACGTTCTCAGTAAAAGAGCGTAGCGCTCGTACAGGCCGCAATCCGCAAACAGGTGAAGATATTCAAATTAAAGCATCCAAGCTACCTACTTTCAAAGCGGGTGCCATGCTTAAGAAAACAGTTAATGAAATTACCTAATAAACACCAAAAAACCAAAGGCCCGAAAGGGCTTTTTTTATGCGTCATTGCGAGGTTTGTTTTATTCTTCCCCGCCCCATTCTTCTAATGCCAAGACACTGTCATAAAGCATTTCAGCTTCATCAAAAGATTCATTCTTTGCGGTTGAGACAAAGCCCTTATAAATGGTTGTTGTCAGTACATGATCCGCAAACGAACCAAATTCCGTTAACTCCAATCGAAGCGATTCTGGCAATTTCCACCATATCGGTACAACCACGCGCTTAACAAACTCATGACCATTTTTATTGTTCTTATACTTTAGTGAGTAAGGGTTGGCCACGTCCGGGAGATTCGCTATGTTCCAACGGAGCAAATGCGTAAGAAAAGCTGCTGTATTTTTGATGTCTATGCCGTCCTGCATTTTCTCAATGCAATAGAATATATTGGACTTTAAAACGCTTTCGTCGTACTTTGTTTTTAGTTTGTCGTATACCGTCTCTTTAATCTTTAAAAACTGCATAGCTTGATCTATATTTAAATGCTCTGCACAAAGAGGAATTTTAAACTCTTTATCATCATTTTTGATCTTCAGTTTCTTCGGTTTTATTGTAAATGTGAGTCCCACTACAGATCTTCCAGCTTTGTATGTGTTGTATGACACTACAAAATTAGAATTTTCTGATACGTCTTTACATGCTGGATCGAGAACACGAATTTTAAAAGATGCGAAATCTCTCAAATATGACGGAGTGATTGGATTGCCTTTGATATCTTTCAATCCAAGTGGAAAGTACAAATCTTCAAGCCTCGCTTTAAAAAATTGAGTACCACCTTTTTGTTTGTTGTATTGCTTAGATATTATTTCGTATAGACGAGTCGCGTATTTACCATTCATGCGTACAAAGTATCTTAGCTCTATACTTGTGTATTGGCTTAATCTCACAAGCTCGTCTTCCATATCTTCGTGAAATTTAACAACGAGCTTTCGTAAATCAGGATCGTATACAGATTTATGAGCAATGTTTATATAGCTAATAGTACCAGGCTTTGCTCCAGGTGTTTGAATCGGAATAGAGTGAAATTTTCTAGCGGCATCATCAATAAACCGGAATAGATGTCGCTTATCAATACCAGTCAATGCTTCGATATGATGATCTTCTAATTCTACGGTAATGCCGTTCGGATATATTCCAAGTGGGTTTATTAATGATATGCATGCAGCCAGAATCTTTTGCTCCCTTGCCGTCAACTGTATCTGAGCGCTAATGAGTCGATTACTTTTAGTAACTGTAAACTTCTCGTGCTCGCCCTCCGGATATTTAATTATCCCAGCTTGAACAAAAGTATTATCGATATCCATACTTTGGATTGCTTCTGTATCAAATAAATCGCTGCTTACGACTTCAATAGAATCAAGCAAAGACTTCTTTTTGCTCATATTGTTCCCACTGGCATTTACCAAAATTCAAAGATAATAAAAACACGCTTGTTCCGTGATTGCACGAACAATCTACACAAATTGGGCATGCAACGAAGAGTATTTGCCTAATTTGTTGTAATTAGAATCATAATATTGAATTATCTAGCCAATAGCAATTTCATAAATATTAATCACGACATATAGGGCTGCTTTTTGTTCTGCTTTGCCCAAAATGTTGGGATTTATGAACCAAGCTCGTACACAGAGATCGTACTGAATCAATGTATGGGTTATTCACAACAGATATGGCTTATCTCTTCTTTCTTATTTTGCTTGTCGGATTTTTCGATGACCGTTCACTTACAACAGATTGGGCGTAAATCATCATGCCCAATCTGTAGTGTTTAAGTCATCAAAGTCTTATATATAATGGCTTTCAGCCTATTTCTAAAATCTGAGTTACAACATAATGGGCTATTTTTCTGTGCCCTAGATGTCGTAATAGAGGTTTTCAGATTTTTATGGATCTAGCTAAAACGAATGCTAATTTTTTAAATACAACAAATTGGGCTTCTTTTATCTAGCCCATTTTGTCGTACGAAATTTTTTAGAAGTCATTTTTATATTGCCCTAATTGTAGTGATATGAATGCGTAACCCTTGCAAACACTGGCTTTACATTGGTTTCTATTATTTTAATTACAACAAATTGGGCTTCTTTTATCTAGCCCATTTTGTTGTACGAAATTTTTTAGAAGTCATTTTTATATTGCCCTAATTGTAGTGATATGAATGCGTAACCCTTGCAAACACTGGTTTTACATTGATTTCTATTATTTTAATTACGACAAATTGGGCTTCTTTTATCTAGCCCATTTTGTTGTACGAAATTTTTTAGAAGTCATTTTTATATTGCCCTAGTTGTAGTGATATGAATGCGTAACCCTTGAAAACACTGGCTTTACATTGGTTTCTATTATTTTAATTACAACAAATTGGGCTTCTTTTATCTAGCCCATTTTGTTGTACGAAATTTTTTAGAAGTCATTTTTATATTGCCCTAATTGTAGTGATATGAATGCGTAACCCTTGCAAACACTGGCTTTACATTATAGAGATAGAAACAGCGCAAGCAACATTCTCCGCTTGGGCATCAAGCGCTAGCAGTAGGAATCTCCACCCTTTAGGGTGGGGAGGATGTCAAAACAGATTGGGCGTAAATCATCATGCCCAATCTGTAGTGTTTAAGTCATCAAAGTCTTATATATAATGGCTTGCAGCCTATTTCTAAAATCTGAGTTACAACATAATGGGCTATTTTTCTGTGCCCTAGATGTCGTAATAGAGGTTTTCAGATTTTTATGGATCTAGCTAAAACGAATGCTAATTTTTTAAATACAACAAATTGGGCTTCTTTTATCTAGCCCATTTTGTTGTACGAAATTTTTTAGAAGTCATTTTTATATTGCCCTAATTGTAGTGATATGAATGCGTAACCCTTGAAAACACTGGCTTTACATTGGTTTCTATTATTTTAATTACGACAAATTGGGCTAAAATAGATCTGTCAAATTTGTCGTAATACGCATTCTAATAACTACTAGATACTTTGAGTTTATGATTGCTCTTCACACCAACATAGTTCTTTGTATGTTGTTTTCTATTTACTTGTTAAACTTGTTATACTTGTTTATCTTGTTAATTGTGTTTGTAAAAACTTTAAGTTTTTGATTTTATTATGAAAAAAAGGATTTTTTGCACTAAAAAGGGCACGGATTACTACAGATTGGGTATCAATTACAACAATTTGGGCGCGAATTGCAACAATTTGGTCTTTACTCTCATCAAAAAGGGCGCGAATTACGACATCTAGGGCAGCCCAGCACGACAAATTGGGCAAAACTGGCATTTTATCCACACAGAAACATCAGTGGCTTTACCATCCAGCACGTAAAGCACCTTCCTTTAGGTCGGTGATAAATGAGCAAGTGGATATGGTCACTTTCTCCGTTAAATTCTGTTATTTCAACCTCGAAGCCTGTGGCAATGAAGCCTAAAAACGCAATGCCTTCCAGTACGTAAATCGATAACCCGATAACAGTCCGAAAGGTAGAGCGGGTCTTGGAATAAGAGAATGGACGTGTGCCTTGTGTGGCACAGCGCACGATAGAGATAGAAACAGCGCAAGCAACATTCTCCACTTGGGGCATCAAGCGCTAGCAGTAGGAGTCTCCACCCTTTAGGGTGGGGAAGATGTCAATTTCAGATACTGCTATTCGTCACAATAAGTAATAACGCCAATTCTAGAATCTGCTCCAGCATTAACTCTAGTGCCATCCTCAGTTATGTTGTATAGATCAACTTGCCATGATGAGGCCAAAGTTGTTACATCTGGATAGAAGCCAAAAAGCGGGTTGGCACCTGAGGATGTAGGAATGTTTGCGCTCTGAAATGGTATGATTCTTCTTCTAGTTTCATCTACACAATCAGGGAAAGGAACTGTGCCGCCAGGGGCCGTATATCCAATTGTTTGAGGGGATGCTAAGAGGCTTACCCCAGAATCTTTTAGAGTGATAGGCTGATCAAATGTAACCTCATCCTCAAACGTTGTGGTCCCAGTAACCAACAAGTCTCCTTCGATGGTAAATTCATTTGTAACTAAGCGCATTCCATCGGCAGTTAGGCGAATATAATCATTAGAGAGTGATGATTTGTCGAAAAATATAGTGCTTACACCTGGTCCCCCACCTAGCTGAATGTTTCCATTTTCATCTAGCGCGGATTCAACCGAAGACCAAACCAAACTCTTAACATCAAGTAGACTGTTGTCTCCCATACTTTGGTCATTGGTAAAAGGTATTGCTCCATCGGAACGGATGGCTATTTCATTGTTTTTCGTGAAATCCAAATGCACCTCCAATGATCCGGCGGCAGTTAGAACATACGACGTGGTGCTTGCTAATAATGCATTCGAAGGGTTCGGGCCGCTCAACCTGTTAAGATGACTCCATACTTTGTATGCAAACCGTTCATCTGTTGTGTTACCGGCATCGAGTGAGAATGCCCCGCCTGCAGCCGAACCAAAGGTAAGGACGCCTTTTATCTGGCTGTAACCTGTAGTGTAATGTGCTGGCGGAGTGGCGGGGGCTGTACGTGTGAAGTTAGCTTCGAAAGGACTTTCGTCAGAAAATGGTGCATAGTCTTTTACATCACATGAAATGTAGCTTTTTCCGCTTAATCCATATGTGACACCACTTGATGCACAAGCTGAGTGATTTGGGTCAGAGGACGTGCCATCAGCTTGAAGATTGTAGATAACATCTGCACCTTTAATATTCCACACAGCACCATTAGTTTCGGCCAACCCCTCCAAATGAGATCCATCAATTGATTCTTCATCGATTACTTTGACTTTGTAGCCGTTCGCTATTGTGTTTATGTAGTTCGCATAAGCCGCTGCTTTAGTCTCCAGCGTTCTTTCGTTTTGCTCTACAGTGAAAAGCTTGAATGAGAATATGGCGACAAACATTATCGCAAAAGCATAAGCCATAATTGGTACCTTCTAAATTTTTAGTAAAGGGTTATTAGTGTTGCTGGTGATAAAATTGCGTAAAGCCTGATTCTAAACTTGTCTCTATGATCAACTTTTTCGTTAAATAGAGGTGCCATTGCTAAGGAAGAAAAAAGAAACAGTACCCCCAAAATCAATTGAGTAAAATCTTGTGTAAAGATCGAAAACAGCATTGCTGAAATAAACGTAGTTATGGCTACAAGGTCTGCTTCCGGGAAAGTTTCAATGATTGGTGTTTTTAATGAATCTGGTAATAAAGATTGTAATAAATGTATTCCGCTAATCATTCCAATGACTATTACCCACATGCCGTCCGAATGTTCATTAAAGTAAACAGCCATTGCGACCAATATTAAATATCCGTTGAATGAGCTGATATAAGAGCTGAGTGTGTCTTCTAGATCTGTTATCGCTAACAAAAAGCATAAAACGATAAAGATTGAATGTGTGTTGTTGGGGATTGTAGATATTAAAGAGGAATATAAAATAATGCCTATAAGAGTAGGTATTACTGATTCAAGTCTGACAGTTTCTTCTGAAGTAAATATACCCTTATTTGCCCAATAAAACAGTAAGATCATAAATGATAATAATGTTAGACCCGCAAAAAAAAGAGACGGATTGAAATTTGATGTAGTTTTATTGCTAACAAAAACAGCAATAAATACGGTAATTGTTAGCAATTTATGCGCTGAATAAAAATGCTTCCGCATTCTATAGTGGTCCGTTTTCTGGTAGGTATTCCGTGGAATTCAACGAGAATGTGTGGCGTACTTCTATAATAGTAGAATCGCTGTAAATAGAATCCAACGCTATCATATTTGGTGTACTTACACTTTTAACGGTATTTGCATCTAAACGTGCTTCTTTTTCTAGATAAGCCTCTACTAAATATGATTGTGCGTCTCGTGTTGTTGCTCGGTTCATTTCAAATCCGCTGCTCGATGGTATAGATTTTACAAATATATTCGAACGTGAATCACTCAAAATTTCTGCAACACCGGAAAGGTCTCTTTTCGCTTGAGGAGATATCTCATTGTAAGATTTCCCCCAAATCCACTGGTTCGGGATTATAACGAGTATAACTTCATCATTCATTCGTACTTCAATAGGAGATCTTTTTGATAACGACTCATCTATTAAAACAGCCTCCTTATAATGCTCTAAAACATGCAACTTATTGAATTGCGGCAACCAGCTCTCATCAGACTTATAATCTCTTAATAATGAAGAAAGAGCCTGGTACTCTGAAGGAGAGTCTTTTAATGCTTTTGAGGTTGTTTTAGGGTTTGTGTTGACAACATTTCGAACGATGTCTCGCCCTCTATTTGATTCAAATAGAGGTTGTGTTGTATCAACAATGCCACTCAAATAATTCAGGTTTTCTGATTTAGTTGAATCGGCCTGAAATAAAGAACAGCCAGATAGTATGGCTGCTCCTGTGCTCGTTAAAAACAATAACTTTAATGTCTTATGCATCTCTAGCCCAACCATATTTTAACATCGGACTCAACCTCAGGCTTGCAGGCTGTCACACCAAGTGCTGCTCGTCCCGTCGGGTTTTTTTCTTCGTAGTTTTTAATAATCACAGGAGTAGATGTTCCAGATTCAGTAACCTGTAAGGCTTTAGCTTCATTCGTTCCAAATGAAACCACTGCAAAGCAAACATCATCTGTAAGACCACTAATGGTTAATCCAACACGCGATAAACCAGTAACGCCTGGAGGGTTGCTGCAATCAGCCGTAGCTACAATATTACCGTCGTCCATAGAAACGCTAGAAGATGTAGTGTCATAAACAAAATCATTGTTGCCTTTTGTGAATTTGACTGCTGCATTTGCCATTGTAAAGCCAGTACAGGAAGGTCCAAGTGCTCGATATTGGGTCACACTTTCACTGACTTTAAGAATCAGTTGAGACACTGTATTTTCAGTTCCTTTTTGAGTAGTCCATGTCATAATCGTATACCCGATAGCTCCAATAAACGATACAGCCATAAATAAACCTAAAATCATAGGTAGTGTACCTACTGCAGCAGCTTTCTTAATTAAGGAATTAGAACTGACTAATTTACCTCTAGAGTTAGTTTCTTTTTTAAGAGGGCCTTTTGCTAAAATCATTGCTTACACCTTGTAAAAATTAAATTTAAAATTATTAATGACGAACCTAAATGCAATTAAATCAAATTAAAAGCAAATAACCAATAATTAATTTAATTAATAAATATTTATAAGTTTTATTTAGCAGTTAATTGCTGCTAAGCATTGCCATTGTAGACATCCACATAACATGTGCTATTGGTACCCCGATAATTAACATGCTAACAAATGGCAAGTACCCCTTAAGAATCTCAAGCTTTTGGGACTCACGATCAAGAAAGTTTACGACAGCATTTGTTACGGAAGTGACAATTTTTTCGTCGTCAGTCTCAAATATATTTGACATGACAAGTTCGCTTTTAAGTTTGCCGTTTATCATTCCGTTATTGGCTAAGGCATCTTTAAAGGACATTTTTTTAGAATCTTCGGCAAATTCATCAAGATAAGTTGCTGAGTAGCTGTTGGATTGATTTGATACGGAGCTAATAATATTAGGTATATTTGTGCCAGTAGATACTTTTAGCTGCACTGCCACAGAAACCATAGCAGATGATCCAGAGGTCATTTTGTAGTCATTGAAAAGTGGAAACATTTCCCAGAATCTCCTAGCTTCAGTAGCTTCGTTTGATCTGTAAATGAAGTAGAAAGCTGAATAAATAGCGATTGCTGACAGAATAACACTTACTACAGTCCCACTTATCGATTCAACTGATGACCAAAGTCTATAAGTAGGGTCAACGAGTGATCTTCCCCATGTTGGATCAACGAATATTAATACCTGCGATAAATTTGGGTATAGCAAGATCGTTGGAAGCCATATTCGGGATATCCATAGGAACTGCTTTTTAAAAATAATTTTTCTAAAATCACTACGTACAATAGATTCAACTTGTATGAACGGAAGAGCTTCTCTGAGAGTACTTTTCTTCGACTCCCCAGCTATTTCGGCGACACGCATCGATTCATAATCATTCCAAGGTATAAATGGCTCGAAAGCATCTGATATAGGGGTGCCTGTACCAGATTTTTTTATATTCTCAGAGATTTGAGTGTAGGCATAGGCGGCCGTTTCATCTCCTGCAAGCTGCTTAGCAAGTGATATTTCTTCAAATAGTTTATCCAGTTCTTTCGATTCGGAATCATTTAAAGCTTTAGAAAGTAAAAGATAAATAGTTTTTCTATCTTCTGCGCTTAAGCCATATTTTAAATAAAAAATTTTTTCTGACAGCCAGTAGCCGCTATCATGTATGATAAAGTGAAAAATATCACTTAGCCTCGTTAATATATTTCTCATTAATTATTCCGCCGTTGATGAGCTTAGCGATTTTCGCTTTGATTCCATCTTTTTGATTTGTTGCATTCTAACCTCCGCCTGAATTGGTTTGATTATTTCAGGGTCTTGGATATATTTTATGTAAGGGAATCCTTCTCCATTTAGGATGATTAGTTTTTCTTTAAGAAGGTAAGAGTCAATGGTCATTGATATAACTTCACCACCACGAAAAAACCTGCCCCATGATTGGTGGTTTTTTTGGTAGTACACAGGATCAATATCGCCTTTAAAGACTTTGTGGGCGGCATGCTCTGATGAAGAAAGACCAACATGAGAGCCTTGGCCAAGTAGTCGATATTGTGCGGTATAGAATTGTTCGCCAGATCTAATTCCTCTGTTGCGTAACTCTCTAAACAAGTCGGGCGTGGAAATGAGAGTTTCTGCACTAATACTCATTTTAGCTATTCCCGGTTCACCGATTTTCACATGGATGCCAGGTTTAGGCTTCAGGGTTTTTATGTTCGTCTTGCAGTGCTCACAACCTTTGAGATTTCTGAACCTCAAGTTATTTCGAATAGATCTCATTGAATCTGCCGAAAAAGCATTCACTAGATCTAGGTTGTTATTAAGCTCTGGGGCGGCGGCGAAAGCTTCGTCCCAATTTAAGGCGCAATGACGGCAAATAATAGGGTCTAGCCTCTGAAAAATAACAGCCGCTATAGCTTCTGGGTTATATACGTCCTCTGCTTTCCATTTGCCTGTAGTTTCAAGTTTGTTAAGAGCCGCAATAGGAGAGGTGGTGTGCATTGTAGTACAGCATAGATTACCTGAATTGTATGACTCGAATGCTAGGCTGCCTCCTGATTCGTTACGAATCTCTCCGATATAAATGACATCTGCGTCCTGACGTAAAATATCTTTAACTGGAAGTTCGCCTTTATCTGTTCCGGTCCATTTATTGAGATCGACTCTGATCAAAAATTTTTCCGTCATTTCAATAGGGTCTTCAAGGGTTATAAATTTTGGCGAATGTTGAGAGTCGAGGTATTTATACGTTAAAACGTTTCGGGCCGTAGTCGTTTTCCCAGAGCATGTTTTGCCTACAAAGATAATAACCCCGCTGTGCAAGAGCATTTGTTGTTCAATGAGCCTTGCCTGATCCGGCAAGAACCCGAAAGTGACCAGATCTTTGTATTCATATTTTTCAGTAAAATCATTTTTTCGCGGTGCTAAGCGCAAAGTGGCCGAAACAATACCGTCTCCTGGCATGTGGTTATACCGGATGACAGTCGTTGTGTTTGATTCAAGAGTGCTTTCAATTTCGTTTCGCCAGTCATTAGATTGTGCTGGGTCGAACGTCTTGGTTTTTAGGTCACCACTGTATTCGTATAACCCACGCAGAAAAGACTCTGCTTCTTCCGCGGTAACTTGCAATAATGGATATCTTTGTCCTTGGTATCGTGCGTAGTAATAACTGAGCTTTTTCTTTGTGCTCCACTCTATATGTATGTCGCTCACACCATTCATAGAGCAATCTGAAATGATATGAGCCATTGATTGCTTAAGATCATCATCAATAAGGTTACTCGATGACTTTTTAATGGCTGCTTCTAAATCTTGTTTTAAATGATCAAAATCTGTTTGAGTTAATCTGTACGTTGAGGTCAGATTGTAGTTGTTTTTAGTGTTACGTAACGACCGTTTTATGTTCGCTTTATTCGTCGGTGTTAGACGACTAACCTCATCATCTTCACCAGTAACGAAAAGAACCAGCTCTATAATTTTTTTCTCATCTGGTTCAGTCTTAATTGGTGCATAGGCAAAGAAGTGCTCAATCCCTAAAGGCGATAATGTGTATTCAATAATTTTCTTGTCTTCGCCTGATATGATTCCAATACAATAGTCACTTGGAGAGCTAATTATATTTGATGAAATTGGTATGATTTTTTTCATGCCGGAAATCCTGTTCTAAGGAATTTTTTCTTGTTGGTTGATATATTTAATAATTCCGTAACATTCTCAGAAATTGTGATTACCTTCCAATTTGAGAATGTAGAACCTTGCTCAATCTCGATATGCTCGCTTTGGCCGCGATATTTGATTTGAGCTGAAGCTCGTACAATTTTTAAACTCACAGGATCTCTAATTACAGCGGTTGAAATAATGTCAAAAGGCACCTCTTTTAGGGAGGGTTCTGTTTGTACATTTTGAGGTAATTCTAACGGTCCTTGTTCCCTCTCAGATACAACTTTTAATACCTTTTGGGTTTGTATTAGACTCGCTTTTAAATATTCAAAATTCTCATTTGTACTTTGAAAAAAGGAATTTAGCTCATTGATCATTGTTTGTTGTTTGATAATGGTGGCGTCCTGAGCCTCGATACGTTTTTTCATTTGATCAAGAAGCGTACCTGCTTCAAGACTTTCATTAAGTTCATCCCGAGCTTTTTGTAAATCAGCACTTGCTTTCACTACTTTCGTCATCCCTGTGAGGACAGTTTCAACGCTAGTGAAATAAGTTGCTGTTCTGATTAGTTCATCAATGCCCTGCTCACTTTCTAGTCCTTTATTTACTAACTGAACAGAAAGGTCAGACATTTCTGCGGTAGAAATATCAGGTAGGCCGTTGACCACGTCTTGCGTGACATCACTTAGGTTGAGCTCATGCTTTTGGTTTTGCATCACCCTTCGGATAAGGTCTTTGCTGTTCTCAAGGCGCTGTTTGTCCGTACCAATCGGGTCTTTGAGTTGTTTGATAACTGTCTTGGAGTTTGAGTCGTTTGGTGCTGCAACAGTGTATGATGAGGAGCAGAGCATTGTGGTGGCTACGCAAAATGCCAGAGAAGTTAATTTGGCTTTATTCATAGTAATAGACTCCTGTAATTGTAAATTCTTTGGCATTGCCAGTTACTTTTGTAATGTAGGATTTGTATGGGATAGTTATATTCATACCTTCACCCCTCAAGTTATTTATTTTTGATTTTAATTCCCATTCAAGAAAACCAAATGGTAGATACCTTTTTCCTGCCTCGTCTTGGATTAGCAATGCCTCTCGATATTGAGGCTGATCTAAAACGACCTCGCCCATATCTGTATGGTGAAAATCAACATTCTTTAATGCCAGCGCTTCGGTTTTTCTCTGAAGTTCACGTATCGCATCGTTTTTTTGTGCAACATTGACATGTGAGTTCTTTGAAACAGAAGGTAATTGAATTGTGTATTTGATCGCGGCAAGGTTGTTTTCTTTCTGAAATGCACTAGCGGTAATGTTGACCGTCTTTTTGAACAAGTCTCTGTACTCACGGAATGACTCGTACTCAGAAAGTGCTTCACCGTCATAGATTGCTTCACATTCTGCGACAAAATCAGCATAAATATCTCCCTCTCCACGGCTCCTAGTAACTTCACACCCCCACCCTAATAATTGCCAGCGATCGTTGCCTTTGTTGTATGAAATTGAATTAGCTAAATTTAAGGAAGTGTCTATGATTGGTTTGTATGAAAGATTTCCTGGGTAGGTTCGATTGAATCGGACAGCTTCATTGGCGTCAGAGATTAATTTTGCCTCTGCTTCCTTCTTCATGATCCTCATACGTTCTTGAGCTTTAATTTTTTTCTCAAGCGCAATGCGTTCGTTTTCTTGATGCAGAATGTAACCATATACAGCACCTAAAGATGAGATGACCGACAATAAAATAATGACGAACAATGTGATTCTGGTTGTTCTTTTTTTCATGTGTTGGCTAGATGTATATTTAAGGGTTCTCGTTTCTTTCTCTTCGAAATCCGTTTCGCTTAACGTAACTTTTCTAACAGTGAGGGTTCCACCAGAGTCTTCGCACGCTTCGGAAAGCAGTTCAACTTCCTCATCAATGGTATTTTCTAGAGAAGACACTGACGGATTAAAAGATGTATCCAGTCCATTTATGATGGTTGTTCCATCATAAATGCCTACTATATACACGCGATTTGGAGTTAATAACTGATAGATTTCAAGAACATGACTGCCTTGAGAAGAAAAGTCTTTTTTTGGGATTAAGCCTTTCTTTTGCATGTTCATTACAGCAATAGCTAAGCTAATTTGATCTGTGTGTTTATCCTCAAAAAAAGGATTTATTAACCCATAGTCATTACCTAATACATGATAGAAAGCGCCCCTAGGCGTTTCTATTAATTTCAGGTAGAGGTTGATGCTTTCTTTGTCAGAGACTTGGAGATTTTTCCAAAACAAACCACTTATGAATTTTTGCTTGCCAATTTGAAATGTTTTTATGCCGCTTGCCGAGCCAACTAAGTTGTTTATTTTGTCTCGCTGCTCGTCAGTAAAATTTCTATTCCTGCTTCGTTTTCTAGAGCGAATTATAGTGTTCACCTCCTGAGCGAAGGCATTATTTACAGTCAATCGGGGTGAGCTTTTTTTTCCTCGGCTGGTTTTTTGTCGCTTATTACGGGCCTTCTTTTTTTCTGCATTAGCGACATCATCGCTGCTATAAGATCTGAACAACGCTAAAATGGCCTGCTGGATCCTCATTAACTACATTCCCCCGTCAATAATTGTTGGAGTTATAACTAAAATTCTTAATGATGAGGTTTCTCTGATTTCTGATCTTGCGCCGAGTAGAAGTTGGAACCATCCAAGAGCTTTAGCTGGGCCGCTCATAGAAGAGCCGTTATCAATTGAGCTGTCTGTTAGAATAAAACTTTGACCGCTCTTAACAATAAATTGATTTAATATCTTCGTATTGTTCACGGTTGGTAGTGATATTTCGTTGCCGTCATATTCTTTATAAATTAAGTTTTTTAGATATTCCTGATTAAAATCTAGATTTAATGCAATGCGGTTATTGCTAAGTATCGAAGTGTTGAAATTTAGGACAACACCTTCATTAATTTCATCGATTGTAGGGGTGGTCCCAGCGTTAAACTCGCTATTTGTTGTTTCAACTGTTTTCACATAGGAAATATTATCTTGGAACGTTTGAATTGTTTGAGTTTTATTACGAGTTATAAACGAGTACTCCTTTGCATTAGCATTTTTACTAATCAAATTATTTAGGTAAGCTTTTGCAGAAGAGTTATTTAAATTTGAACTCGGGTTTACGTTTGAAACACCAACCGCTACACCTGATCCAGCGGAAACTCCGGGGGAAAGGTTAAATGAATTTTTCAAATCATCATAAAACGCGGTAATTCCACCGCTATAATTTTCTGTTTCCTCAAGATCAACTGTCACAATTTGCACTTTATAGTGAATTTGTTTAGCGAAAATAGAATTTTCGTAATTCACTCGGTTTCGAACTCTTTCAACTATATCAGGACGGTCATTTACATAAATTCGGCCCGTTAGTTCAGATATGTGAACTGTGCCAAATTTACTCTTTGAGTCTTCTGCAAAATCTTTAAGCTCTTTCCATGATTGATTTTCGCTTTCATTTTTACTATCACGATCACTTAAAGCCATTAAACCCTCGAACTGCATAGTTTCTTCAACGGATGCTGTGAGCGTTATAAACGGTTCCGAACCGATATAGGTGTGATCCCAGAACAATGAGTAATGAACGGCGATAGAATCTAACCATGTCTGTAGGTTTTTCGTGCCGTTTAAAAGATATTTCGGGAGTTCCTCTGTTGATTTCGTTTGGTCACCAGATATGATGGTCTCCATGAATTTGTTTTTATAGCTCTCCTCTGTCGGGTAAAGAATTTCACCTTTTTCAGAGGTTTTTGCTTCCTTGTCTGTACTTCGTTGATTACCTTCAACTGAAGACTCTTCCTCTATTAAACCCAAAAAAATTTGTGCATCTTTGCTTAGTGAAATTTTCACCCTACTGTCTCTAGCGAGTTTTTCTAGTGTGGTTTCTAAATCCGTTGGAGATGTTGAGTTATAGCTAAGACTTATGCTCAACTCACTGGGTTTCATGCTGTTTTCATCCCCCCAATTGAATGGCCCTAGCCATATATTGTCGCTCACCTCCCCCTGTTTATATGTTTGTGCGCTACTTGAGTCGCGTTGCATTTTTTGAGTCAAATTTTCTGCATATGCTATTTGATCATCAACGCGTTCTTTAAATGGGGTGCAGGCAGATACAAAAACGCTTAGTGCAACGAATGGTAGTAGTTTGAGTTTATTCATTAATATCACCAGATATGTACTAATTTTGAATTTGAGTAATGACAATTGAATTCATACGAGTATTGACTGAAATTTTTATGGGCCAGTTTGATGTTTGAGCGGATTCACCTAATGCAAGGAACGCTTCATACCAAGTCCCATCGAAATGGTACGGAATCTGGAACACGCCTGGCCCTGGAGCATCCCAGATAACTCGAATGTCTTTTCCTGTTTGAATTTTTGCAATTTCAGCCCATTTATTTACGTTCTCTCGTAACGTGTACCTATCATCAAGAAACCACTCGCCAGCCGTTTCCATTGCTTTCTCAATGCTTCTGCCATCGCTTTCGAAAATAGTTTCTGATGGCGTAACTCCTTTAGGAGAGAATTTAATTGTCACAGCACCGATATTAGTTGATGTAAACAAAATTGCGGCAAGAGCACCTGAGCATGCAACCCTCATTGTTTTGCCTTTAATTAACCCTCTTTTCATCATGATCCCTTAATTAATTAATAATATTTTCAGATAATAGCATTAAATACAAAGTTGCGATAAAATAAAAATTATTAATTTTTAATTAATTAATTAAATTGGGGGTCAAATTGACTGTTTTTCGAACAACACGGATTGCTCTACTTATTTCAATTTCTGCTCTTGCTGCGACTGGAGTGTTTGCGGAAAATTTTGGTTGTGAGCGCATATATACCGTGCCCTCAGAGGATAGAATCTATCAAGCTCCAAATAGCTGGGTGATTTATGAAGGAAGTCTTCAACAGAATTTATTAGATATTTCTAAGCGCTTAGGTATTGATCGCGTCATCGTAGATGATGAAATAGATTTTGATGTGTTTCTTCGACAACGATTAATTAGCCATGGCCCTGATGCTATAGATGTAGCCTCTATTATTAATTCAAATATACGTGGTGTCCGGGTTAATGTAGATACCAATAATAATGCATTTAGAGTCAAGAGGGATATGGATGAAAATTTCCATAAAGAGACCCTTGCCGCCAGAGAGTGTGATCGGGTAATAAAATTCGAAGTAACACTTGATTCTTTCGAGAGTAACTACAAAAGATTTGCCGATTATTCTGGTTGGAAAGTAGACTTCACTGGCATACCGCCCTTAGACAGAAAGTTGCGTATGACACCTCGAATAATTACAGGAAGTACGTATTTTGATTTAGCTACGCAGCTTTTAACAGATATTAATATGGAGGCTCAAATTGAACCTTAAAAAAATAATTTTTACTATTGTGACCGTCTCTTCTAGCTCATTTATCAGCGCCAACACTCAATATATAGAAGACATTGATCTGTTAAATGCAGGGCATGCTAGTAATGATAAAGCTTGCTGGTTAAACGCTCCATTTGGGTCGCCTTTAAATAAAAATGGAGATTTTCTTCCATTAGATATATGTGAAGAGTCATTTAACTACACATACTTAAAATCCGAACACAAAATTGATGTGGATGGTCAAGGTCTTTACTTGACTCAGTTGTCCACCAGCACTCTACCTAATGGTAAGTTTATTCGCATGACAAAACCTGATGCGATAAAGGTTGGTGCATTCATAGAAGGTAAGAAAGCTTCTAGTTTTACGAAAATTCAGGCTTTACCAAAATCAATTGGTAAGATCTATAGTCAAGAACTTAATAAGTTTCTTGAAATGGCTATCAGTTCGCAGCATAAAGATGCGTCCAATACAGATAACATTCAGATGATCACAACTCTCTCTTTTGCTAAGCAAGGTACCCGACCTGGAGACTCCAGTTTGATGTTTGTTGTTTATACAGATAACAACACATTTGAAGGAGTTAGAATTTCAGAACAAGGAGTGAGTTTTTTGAATGAAAAACAGGTTATAGCAGAAACAAAACTCCTGATTAATCCTTTATTTAATCGAGATTACTAATGGCCAAGAACAACTCGATCCCAGATAGTGATACAGATTGCTCGCCAGAAAATGAAGCGTTAGAGAGACTCGCATTGGAATGGGCCGATAAAATAATTCAGGTCAATATGGATGATATCGGTGGGCATTATTGGAAATGCATTTTTTATTCGATTCATGAATTTACAAATATTACAGAAAGCGATGGTTCAAAATCGGTTCGAGCCTGCCATGAAAAAATCATTTCACAAGCTGGTAGAAAAGCTACGGCCCAAGAACGGATGTCCAAAGTCTCGATGAATTGGCCGCTGGCTTTAATTGATAGACAAACATCTTGGATAGGGCGTTGTTTAAATAAACTAACTTTAGGGCGATACCGAAGATACGCCTGGGTTAATTCCTTCCAAGTTTCCATACTAACTATTGCGAGGAAAGAGTGCGGCTTTAGTGCCAATCCTCTCTATATCTCTTCTGTTTTAGTCGCCAAAGAAAACATATCGCGTAAATCAATCGAAAAAATGAACTCAGCAATGAAAGACTACATAACAGGAGGTATGGTGAAATGAAAAATAATAGTCTGATTAAACCTACGGTGTATGGGTTGGCTATTGTTTTAGCTGGCTGTGCTATGCCGAAATCAAAGTCTCCGAGTTACAATAAGTTAAACGTATTGGCATTGGAAAAAACGCTAAACAGTTGGGAGCCAACAGATCAACACTCTAATGACTATTTAGCGGGTGATGTTGTGTACTTAAAAGGTGATGCTTATGCGGTAAACTCTGATGGGAATATCGTTCTCTCCAAAGATAAACTAACAGCGCTATCTAAAACAGAAGATACGTTTCAGCCTGCTCCAATCACCGGCCTATCTCTCACAGATAGAGAAGTTGGAGCACTAATGTCTGATAAAGATGCCTTTTTCGTATTCATGAAAAACCCAGATCTATCGAAGTCAGGTGAAGTAGCATTTCCAATACTGCAGGGGTCATTGCGTGAAAACCTTGAGCGTTTTGCAAAATTTGCTGAACTAGACTCGGTCATTTACGAGGTGGATTTTGATTACTTCATTGAACAAAACCAAACAATAATTGCACCCGATAAAAATGAGCTCCTTTTTGTGATGCTCAATGCTTTTCCTATAGAGGCGACTGTAGAAGATGGTGCTTTTGGTGAAGTTCTTAGGGTTTATGAGGTTGGATCTAGAGAGGAAAAAATGTCTTTCATGCTTAAGGAGGGATCTTTAAAAGATAACGTTGCTCGTCTTTCTGAGTTAGCGGAATGGGATTATGAATGGGAATTTAATTACGATTTTTCTGTACCGAAAACGATGATGATCAGAGGTTCATCTTATGAGGACCTAATGAACAAGCTCATGAGCATCAATAATTACCCAGTTCAGACCAGTAGAGATTAATCATGACCGAGTCATTAGATCACCTTAAAGCAGAAGAACCTAGCAACAATCAAGTCGCTGAAAATAATACGGCTAAAAATGAATATGAAGAGGAAGCAATAGCAGTGGGAGCTCAGGAACTCTCAGACTCTTCAACAAATCCAATCGATGCAATCCAAAACAACAACCAGAATGGTGTGGTTAGGTTTTTTCAGACGATAGCGCGTAAAAAGGCAGTGATTTTTTGGGGGCTTGGAACTACTACAATTGCGGGTGGGCTTATTTTGGGTGGGCTGTACGGATACGACAAAAATCTAACTAGCCAACCGAATCAGTTTGAATTAGCAGCGACGGCTGATAATCAGTCTCAAAGAAATGCTGATAGTAATACGGAAGTTCATGAACAACTACGGAATGCGGCGTCCCATGTGGTAAAAAAAGCCGCTGAGGGCACCAGTGTAGATACTAATTTAATAGGTACTGAGAGTCGTTCTTATGGAATGGACGTAGAATATCAAAAGCTCTTAACACGTCTTAGTGACTTAGAGTTTGATAAAAACCATCAAACTCAATTGGTAAAATCAGTTATCGACAAGATGAGCGGATTTGATAAACAGCTGCGTGATATACAGGTTGAGATCGCAACAATGAAGGCGACATCTGTGAAGCCCGATACTGTAAATACAGTTTCTCTTAAGTTAGAGCGTCTGTTCTCAGACTTTCAAAATGTAAATAGAAACTTAGGTGATATTCGCTCGGATCTAATTCGTAGTAGTGAAAAAGCGGCAGAAAAAGATACTTTCTATAACGTCAAAATTCAAAGTCTGAAAAGTGAAGCTGATACTCTAAAGAATGCAGTCGAAAAATCTGAGACCGCTATTTCGTCTCTTGAAGAAAAACTCGATCGTACACGATGGACATCCGATGCTCCAACTAGATTGAACTACGATTCCGGTGTGTCCATTTCTTCTGGTTTTGAGAGTCCTTCGGAAGTAACAAAAATACGGGCAATAGACGAATCAAACATAGTACGTAATTTATTTCTAGTCAGTTTTGTTGATGGCATGCTGACGTTAGAGTCGGATCAAGGAGATATCTATGTATTGCAGATAACGAATAATTCTAGAAATGATGATAGCGAATACTTGGGAGAAGATCTCGGGTACTTAACTGATTACATACAGGGTAGTAGTGATCATTCTCCATACGTATTAACCACAAAAGGATTCGTTATTACAGTTAAAAACGGAAAAATAGGTTCGCATAACTAATGGTTATTTTCGTTGCTGAAGGTGCGGCTCAATTAATTCAGTTTCTTGGCGTGTTTCTCGCCCTTTCTGGGTTGAGCAAAATAATTTTTGCCTTGTATAGAACCGCAACTTCTGCGCAATTAGATCCAAATAAACCGCTCATGACTGAAATTTTTCAGGGCGTAATGCGTATAAGCTTGTTTTCAATTGTTTATATGCTGAACGAAGGAGGTGAATATGCTTATCATCCGCTCTACATTTTCTCAAGAGCAGTAGTGAAAAATCTAAGCTCGGTAACGTCCTACATTTGGCTGGCTTTTGCAATTATAGTCCTGGTATGCCTCCTCAGTATGGTGCTGATAGTTCATAGAGAGAAGTCAGTATCACTAGGGGCAATATTACGGATAGTTATTTTTGTAGGAATTATCGAGGGGATTAACACGCTGTATAGCTATGTTTTTATGTAAAAACAGAATTACCATTAACAAAATAAAGGTGTAACAAAGTGAAAAAAGTAATCGTTTCTTTACTAATGCTCGTATCCGGTGCACTAAGTGCGAAGGACTTTGATGAAAGTGGTTTGGGTAAAGCTTTACAGTTTACTCAAGATGGATTTGGTGCTGTTGGTCAGATTCTTTTAATTCTTTGCTTTGTCGGTGGGGTGGGATTAGTTATCGGGATACTCGTTGCTAAAGCTACTGGGAAAGATCGTGAGGGGGCTTTAAAGGTAATTACTATTGGTATTGTGCTGATTGCTATCGGTGCAGGGGGATTGCCTGCTCTAATCAACGATTCAGGTATAACTGAAGGAGCTGATGGATTTGAAAAAATCGATTTCTACAGTGAGAGTAATAACTAAAATAGATTAGCGCTAACATTTAGAGGGGGGTTCATTCCCTCCCCCTAATTAATAACAATATAGCAATGGGTGTAACGTGCTGAATTTTAGCGATCAATTCATTAATTATCATTTGTATAGCGTCTCTAAGACTCCTTCTGACATGCCATTAACTTGCTCCCACTGCTCTGTCAGCTTTCTCTCTAAAAAAGATCGCAAACTATCTGGGCGCATTGTAAAGGACAAAAAAGGAAAGGCGCTTGTTCTATGCCCAGTATGTAGTGGATGTTATTGCCGTTTTTTTCCGTCGGAAGTTTTATTCGAAAAACTGGACGAAAGTGAAGCTCCATACTCATGCGTAACAGTCTACTCACCAAAAACATTTTCTGAACTCAGTGTTATTAATAATGCATACCTGATAGCAAGTCTAGCCGGATCATTAGAGGATTATAGCAGCGTAAAAAACACATCTACCGGAGAAAGGCTAACTATTGATGAGTATTCGAAAAAAGTGAGTGGCCTCAAAGCAGATTATATTACCTTTACCTCAACTCTCGTAAAGTCCGTTTTCTCTGATGGACATGACAAAATATCTCCCTCAAATACTCGCGCCCATTTGATCGTCGGAGAAATGATTTCTACGGGAAAAAGAGAATTCGATAATATTTTGCCTGAACACTTTCAAAAAATTGGCGTTTTTCCTTCGATCGATCACATATCATCGCTTATAAGTAATAATGTTTTTACATTAAAGGGCATGCTAGGAGCGCTAAAATTGGAGCTAGTAGAATGAGTAATGCTTATCAATATTTAGAACTGAATTCTCCATTAAATAAATTCTCAGATAAACTGATTCAAATGTATAGAAAGATAAAAGGGTTTAATGCTCCCGATCCTCGTCTTATATCTATCGTTAACACGCTAAATGGATCTGATGTCACATTTTTGTCAGACAGAGATAGTTATCTAACCTTTTTCTATATCGATGGTCTTGGCTCTGATCCGACACTGGATACAGTGCAAGATGTTAGTTCTTCTCTAAATCAATATTTATCAAGATTTATTATGGCTGGCCATCTTTTTCATGACTGTATATCGACATATCAAGATAACATTGAGGAACGTTTGCAACATATTAAAAGAGGACGACAAGAGTCTGCTGAATCTCTTGGCATGAGTGTTAAAAACACTGACAAAGCACTAATTAATATGGTCAAAAAGAATGTCTTTTTTGAAGAAAGAGTCATCTGCTTAGAGACACCAAATTTAATAGATTTATACATTATCAATGGAAGTAATGTTGAAGCAAAACTGGGAAATGTCCCTCTGACAGAGGAATATAAAAAATCTATTTCTCAAGGGCTTGGCGACAAACTATTAGAGCCGCACCTACTTTTTGTTGAGCAATTCACTAATTTTATTAATGATCCTCTAACTCAAATAGAGGGCAGACCTTTAGATGTAGATCATGCCTTGTCTTACATGAAAGTTTTTACCGATCCAAAGACTTTTAAGACAGACTTAATGAGCAATAAAACGCCAAATCTATCACCAACAAAGGGCGGAAACCCTGCGGATAGTCAGCTAGACGATTTCTTAGGAAAAGACTTTCAATCTGCCTTATTTAACGAGCGCCCTACTCTACATCCAAATGACAGTACTATTGTTAAAGTAGGAAGTCGTATATACAAAAGTGTTGTTGTAGATAGATATTCACTAGAATTCATTAGCTACAATTCCCTACATTCAAAATTGATTGAGAAAAAGATCCCTTATCGGATGAAGACATCAATTGGAAAGAACCCTGTTGTTATGTTGAACCATGAATATCAAGCAAGCAAGTTCACGGTCCTTCCTAATCAAAGGAAATTTAAAGATGCTTACGATACTTTGTATCATTACACAAAATCTAACTGCATACCGATGTTACAGCAAGGATTTACGACATGGGTTGATGGTGATGATGAGAAAGCGAGAAAACTTCTTAACAAGAAAGCCGAGGAGTTATTGTCGGCTGTTATGTCCTGGTCCGGTGGCGGACTAAGTAATAAGGCTCACATAGAAACTGTCACGCCATTGCATACATTTTATAGTACTCTCCCTTGCACTATTAGAAGTACGGCACCTTTTATCCCTGTTCCGCTAAAAGATATCTGTCAAAAACTACCAATGTATAGACCTTCATTTCCATTTCATAGAGCTGGCAATACATTTGTTACATCTAAAGACGGAAAAATAATGAATTTTGATTCATTTGATGGAAGAACTTCATACATAACCTACATCTGTGGCTCTATGGGGACCGGTAAAAGCGTTTTGTTTATGCACTTACGTAATGACCTGTTGTTCCGAAGAACCAATAACGGACTACCATATCAAATAAACATAGATATTGGAGGAAATTTACAGACTGATACTGAACTATATAGAAGTGAATCTCCTGATTTAGCTAGTAAAATTCACTACTTAATCGTGAACAATGATCCTAATAATAAAAACTCGGCTAGAATAAATATCTTTAGTACGCCGTTAGGTTTGAGAAAACTACCTTCAAATATGCTTGAAGCTGTAACGTCATTGTTAACAGATAGGGTTAATGGGCAATCTGGTTCTGAGATGCCTCAATCCACTGAAATGATCAAATCTTGTACGAAAATGGTGTTTGATCGACTTGCCCATCCATCAAGCGCAAAGAGAATAAATCTTGATGTAATTCCAGGTCTAAAAGCCACTCTACGGAATTATGGTTTTTTATTTAAAGCATCATCTACGCAAGGTGAGTTTAAAGAAGAGCCTGAATACGTTGGTTGGAATATAGTTGATTTTTTGATCGGCCATGATGAAATAGATTTGGCGTATCGAGTACAAAACTTATGTGTTCCTACTTTATCGGACTTTCTATCTACCGTTAATGACTCTAGTTGGCAGAAGCAGTGGTCTCAAGAGATAAATGGTATTGTTTTAGGCGAGGTCTTTGCTTTGAAGATACGCTCATTAATAGATTCATACCCTTTTATATCCCAAGCCTCGACGTTTAATATTTGGGATAAGCACATTCTTACATTTGAGTTATCTGAAGTGTTACAAAGAGGAGGCTCTGGAGACGCATTTCAAGCTAGATTTTGGTATTCCCTTGTTTTCTTATACATAAGGGGGCTTCTTGGAGTTGAACCCGAATCTATTGAAAAATATACCCAACAAATTAGATATGAAAACGATTACCGAGATGTGGAAGGTGTTAAGCATGCTGAAAAAATTGTGTCGTACCAAAAAGAAAAAATAGCACACATTACAAGCTCTAAAAAAAGGGCTGCTATTGATGAAATTCACCGGATGTTACCTACCGAGTCTGGAAATAGTGATTACGGGTACGGAATAGACATTATTGATAGTACTCTCAACGAAATTAGAAGAAGTCGTATTGAAATGGCGTTTGCGTCTCCAGAGCCGGCTCATGGCAGATATTTCAATAAAAAGGCATCTCTCATAATGCTTCTTGGATTTACATCACGAGAGTCTCTGGAATCATGTCGTGAGCATTTTGGGCTTAGTGATTACGAGATAGAAGCTTATGTTAGTAAATTAAGGTTAGATCCTAAGAAAGGTGTGAATTCGTATCTTATTTTGAAAGAAGTAAGTGAAATTAGTAACGTGAAAGAATTTAAACATGTGGTTTACTTTCCTATTCCCATGATTGAAATCTGGCGTTATGCGAACACATCGATTGAAAAAAACATTAGAAACAAAGTAACCGAAAAATACGGTGTCGATAATGGCCTTCTAATTTTATCTGGTGCGTTACCTGGAGCCGGAAACAGCAAAGATTTAGAGATGATAGAGAATAGGCTATTGAATAATGGTGTCTTCGATGATTTTTCGGAAATGTCAGCTCAAGAAAATGCGGAAAAGAAAAGTCTTTTGATTGCCGATACCGTACTTAAGATGATAGATGAAAACACAGACTACTATATTAACTTAGGATTGAAGGCTATTAATGGAGATTAACTTATAATTGAACCCCTTCAAACTCTTCAGCTTTGAGGGTTTCTATTCAAATAACTGAATTTTTAACAAATGGGTCTTGGAATAAGAGAATGGACGTGTGCTTTGTGTAGCACACGTCCATTCTCCGCTTGGGGCATCAAGCGCTAGCAGTAGGAACCTCCACCCCTTAGGGGGGGGAGGATGTCAATCAAGACCCTAGATAGTTATGGGCTAGGTCAGCCCCTGATAGCAAGTATGTAATGTATTAGTTTGGGTACAGGTCGGATTCTCTTGCAAAAATATCCTGAGTTATAACAACTTCGATTTCTTTTCCTTCCATTAACTTAATAGATCTTGTTAAAGCGTCAAGGTCAGATTGAATGATATCTTTACTTATTTTCGCTGTTTCACCCGCAAGAAGTAGAGCAAATTCATCAGCGCTAGGCATTTCAGCTATAGTGTTAGAGTTTTGCCCTGTGATCCCTGTAGTAGTCGATACTTGGGTATTAACAAGCTCTATCCATTCACCAGCTTTAGAAAAGATAACAAAAGGGGCAAGCTTAAAGAATTTCTCAAAGAAATGGTTATCCACTTCGGCCCCTGTTCCAGCAAATCCAGTATTTGGATCTATAGAAATACCAAATGGTCCAGTTGTTTGCACTCTTGTGCCATCTCTAAGAACAAGATCATTCTCAAACATTAATACAATGTCATTAGATGTCAAAACAACAGTGCCTTCCATTGTAGCGCCTCTCAAAGAACCAGAGGTAATTTCTATCATCGGATTGTACTTAGCAGAGCCTCCAACAGATGACGTTGAGAACGGCACGATTACCCTTGCGTTGTGCCGGTCACCTTTTCTAAATACAGAAATAGCATCCTCTGGTATTGTCTCTACTCTTGCGTATCTAAATTGATTCTCTTTTTTAGGCTGATTAGTATCCTCTACATCCTCACCTACACTTTCAATACCTGAAATAAAATCGCTAGTAGATTTGTTAAAGTTAGTAGGTGAACCACCATTTGAAGAGCCTAACTTATTTGGTGACGAATTTGCTGAGTTTCCACTACGGTTTTGAATTTGCCTGGCCGTAGATGAAAAGTTACTGTTTACAATCGCAGATAAATTATTGATATTTTGATTCATAGTGTCGAGATCAAACCCAGAAAGATTATTCATTTCAGCCTCGGTCAACCAAACAACTTGAGGTTCATCTAATCTGCCAATTTTTCTTTTGTTTTTGCTTTGACTGTTATCGCTTTCACTTGACTGGTTAGTGTCTTCCTTCGTTACTGAGGATTTTGGGTCCCAGTTCGACTGAGATCTATTTTCAACATTGACAGGCGGGTTGTTTATGGATTTTTCTTCAACCCCTCCTTTTAATATATCTAAAGGAGACTTAGCAAAATTCAATACATCATTAAACAAATCTCCTGTTGGTTCTAGATTATCTTCCAGAATGGCACCTTCAGGTGTGAATATGAGGCCAGTTGAATCTCCCGTAGGGGTAACCAAGCCTTGATCTGTAAGAACAATTAATTTTTCATCACGAGTCAAAGGCGTTGTACCAACATACAGACTATCTTCTTCATCGATTTTTACTTGCTGTTCATTTACTTGAAGCGGTTTTCTGTCTGCTGTGTAAACATTGTCATGTTCATCAAAAAAGAATTTGTCTATGTTGGGTCGTCTTGTTAGGTTTTTCAATATGCTTTTTCTTCCTTTTTCGTTGATGATATCCCCATCCAAGGTCCGCAAAAGAATATTATTAGCCTGCCCATTCTTATTAACTATTCCAATGTTTTTATCCAAAAACGCATTGCCTTGCGCACCTTGAATTGGTTTTTTGGTGGCCACATCTACAAGGCTACCGTCTTTCATTAGTTCGATGGTTGATTTGTTTTTAAGAAGGAGATTTCCCTCATCATCAGCAAGTAAATTACCTACTACATTTAATTTGTCCTTGGTGAAGCTTGGAGAAAGCAGATCGAAATTAATTATTTTCCCATTTGATACAAGTACACCATCAAATGAAAGCAGTTTCATTTGAGGGATTAATGTAACAGCTTTTTCTTCACCATTAATTTCTCTAATAAATCGGCCATTCATGACATAGAAGTCAGTTTGTTTTATGGCCCCGTCTTGGTCTGCGAGCAAGCCGCCATCGACCCTGTAGTAGTCACGGTATTCACTTGGTACCAATACAGGATTCTCAAGTTTTGGTGAGTCAAAGGCGTAGGTACTACTTACATTTCCACTTTTATCGCTCATTAAGATTGATTCTAATGCTGAGGTCATAACCTTATTTCTCAGATACAACCTTCCTGATGAAGACTCTGAAACACCTAAAAGACTGTCCAAAGCTCTATCCGGTGTATTTCTAATATTAGGCATTAGTGTAGCGTTAGAAACCACCCTATCAATATCAGATTTGCTAATGACTCTAAATTTACCGTTCGATGGGTCAGTTAATGGCATTCTTGTTTCCTTATCCATTAAAATACCGCCATCTATATTAAGGAGACTGTCATCAAATGGATTTTTAGTTGTTTGCAAAATAGGGAGATATTTACCCTTCGAATCAACAATCAATCGCCCGTCGAATTTTACTGGTTCCATTTGGTTGGATAAAACGACATGCAGCGCTTCTGGGTCAGAGAAGACATAGTTTTTTTCAGAAACGTATAGTCCGGTACCAAGTAGGTCTAATTCAATATTTAGTTTTACGAGTGGTATTTTATTTCCTGTTTCATCACTCACAAAAACATTTATCGGGTCGTATGGCTTATTATTTTTGTGAAGAGCAAGAAGGCCATCAACCGATTTAACAGTAAGGTCTTGTACAGAAACGCCTTGGGAGTTAGAAATACCTAATGCCCTCCCTTGATCTAATTCAATTTTTGTAATAATTATTCTATTGCCCGTTAAGTCATAGATAGGTTTGTTATCACGAAGGACTAAAGAATTAGTAAGAAACTTTATAGAGTTATAACCATCGAGTAAGTTGAATAACTTTGAATTTTTGTGGATTTCATGTCCTAGCCTATCAATGGCTACCCTATTCTCGTTAACTAGAATTCCATCTACGGAGTCTGGAAGATCGCTAGTGACAGAGGCTCCTTGGTTCTCGTCAAAAAATATTTGCTTATTCGTTAAATTGGTGATTTTTATTCCGTTCGCAGATAGTTCCTTTTCTTTGTTTACCATTACTTTATTTGTATTGAAGAAAATGCTGCCCCCATCTTTGGTTTGTAAAAAACCATCACGGACGATGAGATTATTTTCCTCCTTTGAAATCTCTGTACCGTCAAATGAAAAAACTCTCTTTGTTTGGAGAGCTATGAAGAAAACAGGTTTTATCGGTGTGCTTTCAAAACCATTAACATCCTTGGACCACTTAATAGAGGTGTTTTTAATTGCTAATTTTTCATCAAGTATGGCTGCAGATTTGGAGAACAATAGAGGCTCTTTATCGAATGAAAGAAGTCGGTTATTCCTGTTGATGTAGAAATTCCCAAGCGTCGTGTGTCCTTGGTCGTTCGAGGAATTACTTTCATCATTGGCATTTTCCATTTTAGAAATCTTAGCGTTTCTTAATGCAACTATTTTAGCTTGGTCTCCGCTCATTGCTTGTGTATTTAACGTGCTTCGTAGAAGAACCTCTCCTTTCGGTGTAACGGTATAACCCTCGCCATTTGTTAGGTTTTCATTTATAGAGGACAATGCACCGTCGGCATTTATAAAACCAATACCTTCCTTGTAGAAAATAGGTTGGTTGTTCTCATCCAATACCGCCTCATCGCTTCCAACAAATCTAAGCATGTTATTGTCATCTAAATAGACATCTTTGCCGTTGTACTTGAGTGTGTTTAGGTCTTTATCCGTAATCTTGCCAATAGATGGCAAGCTTAATACCTGACCATCAGCAAGTACGATTTCATTATTTTTTGTTTTAAGTGAATTCCCAAGTTTGCTTGGCTTACCTTCTGCCGTTACAAAGCCTTTATCCTTGAAATAAAATACTGGTTCATTATTTTCATCATAAACAGGATCGTTAGTATCTACATATCGAAGCATATTATTGTCATCGATGTACGTTTTACGACCATTGTGTTGTAAGTTATTGAGGTCTTTTTCATCTAACAATCGTTTATCTAACTTCTGGCCTATATTGGAATAAAAGTCAGTTCCGTCTTTCGATGTCAAAATGATCTCTGGAGATGATTCAAGGAGATCTTTAGTAAGTAGCTTTCCATCAATTATTAGAGGAGCGCTATCAATCGGATTAATAAAGTTTGAGTTGTCATCTAAGTATAATGGACGGTCATCGATGTAAGCGAGCTGTCCATCATCCAATAAGACCGCTTGTAGGATAATATCTTCTTTTTCTGTAGGTATTGTTCCTAGTTCACTTAATGCTTTTTTTATGCGAGCTGATAGCTCTTCGTCACTCATTCCTGGGCATGAATAACATCCTGAGGCTGAGTTTTCTTCTTCTCTTTGTGCGCCAAACTCAATCATTTTCTCTGGAACATAAATAGCTCCTGCCTGAGAATTTAACCTCTCGCCAATCCGCTTTTTCTCTATGTCATTACGAACGATTAAATCTTCTTCGAATTGTTTTTTATTTACTATCTCATCAGTGTTTTGTTCCGGTGCAAGTTCCCCAGCATTCAAAGGAACAGTTTTAGAAATTTTCACTGTAGAGACAACTTTTTCTTCTATTCCGAGTGCCGATTTGATTATAGATATATCAATAAATGACAAAGACAAAAAAGAGAAAATAGCCAGCACTAATGCAATAATGGCCATCCGAGTTTTGAGTTTACTCACTTAATTCTCCTAGTTGAGTTTACTTAATAGTCGATTCGGACGATCAATTGCATATATGTGATTCCCACCAGCATAGTTTATCGAAAGTATGTTGTTTAAGTTCTCAGCAGGAATGGCATAAGCCCAAACGCGCTGAGCAATGGAGACTGAAGGTGCTGACTCGATGAATTCAGGACTCTTAAGGACGCCTGTAGTGCGAAGTAAATAATAAGTCACTCCATCAATACGAGTCTTATAGATCTTGGCTAAAGGCCGCTTAAATCTCTCTGGTGACATGTATTCAAGTTTAAGTCCTCTAGATGCCGACTCTTTCACCAGTGCTTTTGCATATTCTTTGTTATATACCGTTTTACCTCTTGATCCATCAGGAATGGTGCCGTAATTCGCTAAAGTCGAAAGCACCCTAATAAGAGAGGTTGGCTCCTGATTTTCAGCCACGTTACTATTAAGGTCATTATCACTAACAATGATTGCTTGAGAAGATGTGTGATATTTTAATCCTGCGACAAGCTTTACAGAGATAGGGTATGGAATGCCCTCAAGAACCAAATCAACAGTGGTCCACCCGGTACCTACGTTGGTGAGGAATTGTAAAATATGGGAACTGTTTGCCATATCTTGAATACAAAATCGTGTGCAGTTTGTAGCTTTTTGTTCAGACTTTTCAGTGGGGCCGGAGTTATATACTTGGCTATCCATGCTTTTAGTAATGAATGACGTAACTGGAAAAGGTTTTCCATCTTCTGTAAGAAAAGCGATTGTTGTTGGTTTTGATTGAGTCACATATATTTCGGCTAGCTCTGCCGAAGGATCGGTTGATATGAAGATTGGCTGACGAATTGGGGTAACATTGTCGAATGCGTTTGATAGTATTTGATCTTTGTTTACCTTATGTTGTCGAAGCTGTGAAAGAGTTGCTTCAACTCTTACGGGGTCACTAATAACGGGTCCCTGATTAGTTAACATGACGTTACGGGAAACATCTTCGATATTAAATGGTATTTTTGGTGATTCATCTGCAGCCAGCGCAAGACTTGCAAGATTAAATGAGGTAAAGGTAATGGCACAAAGCGCAAATAGTTTTTTTGGAAATAGTTTCATTCTTAAATCTCTTATTTTGAGTCAATTAGCTGTATGTACATACCATTAGGCATGTTTTGCCTTGTGCCAATAATTAAATTTAGGTATCCGGTGAACGACTCTTTACTGTTTTTGCCCGTCGCATAATTATTTGCTGTAGTCTCGACATCGAAAGAAAATGTTCTGCAGTTAAGAGACCCTGCGTATCTGTTCATTATTGTCTTCGAGCAACCGATACTGCCGTATGGTGATGGGGATGTGATGTCATGAACATACCTAACATCAATAGAATCTACAGTGAAGCCACCTACAATCTTCCTCTCTGCAAAGTATTTATTTACAAATTCTCCCCACCTAATTAGCACATCGTTGAACGTTGAAGGGTCCATACAGTACTGAGCTGAAGTTAGTTCTCGGGCATACCCAGAGGAGGTATATGTATGGAGCTTTCTGAGGCATTCAGTGACAAAGATATCACTCGAATTAATCGATGGAACGCTCTTAATGCTTAATTCAGAAATTACTCGTTGTTCGTCATTGATATAGGAAACGACTTCTCGCACTTCAGGATGAGCCAATTTAATAATTAATACTGCACTTATTAATGTGGCTATAGATAAAAGAAAACAGATAAATATCATGATAGATGCAACTCGCCTGGTAGTTTTCACCTGGCTTAATAATGGAAAGTCAGAGCCTATCTGGTCTGACTGTGTCTCGCGCGTTCTTTCTAACATAGATTCATTGAAGTCGTTAGAGTCGCCTTGCTGTTCATTCTTCATAATTTTTAATCACCACAATATATTTTTATTAATGAACAATTGTTAATCTTCAATAATAACGTATAGAATTAATTAATATTAAATATTATATGGATTATGACATGAGTATTCCAAGTTTTTTTATAGCGAGCGCAATAGTATTTGCTACATTAATAGCCCCTAAAGCGCTAGCTGAGAGCTTGCCTTCCGAGTTTTCATACAAGCATTTAACTCCACAACCCTCCAATCACAAGGCTCCTGTGCTATTTGCTGACTTAACGTGCAGGCAATGCCTTAGTGTTATTTTTGATTTAAAAAACAATAAAAAAATTAACCAACAATTAAATATTATTTTTGTTCGGGCTTTGCCACCAGTAGATCGAATCGTAAATCAAATGCTTTGGCATCTAAGCAATCCAGCTAGGCATGGTCAGTTAAATGGAGGTTGTCGTATTAATTGCGGCACTTTGGCATCAGTTGGAACAGAGCCAACCGAGTTTGATTTCATAAAAGACAGTATAAACCTTCAAAAAAGACACGAAGCAATTGGTATCAACACCTACATGCTGAAATATTTATTCAGCGATATCAACCAAACACCAAAGGTGCCTAGTTTGTATTTCAACGGAAAATTAACAGTCATTAAGTCATCAGATGATGTCATAAATAAGTTAGGAGTATTCAGTGGGATCTAAGAATAAACAGTCATATTTCGACATCATTGCTGTAGAAGCATTAGAACATGGATTGATGAGGGGAATGGTCGACACAAATGAAGTGGTAAATTGGGTTAGAGAAATTTCTACTTCAGTTATGCCATATTCGTCAGAATTAAACTCCAATGAAGATCATGAATTATCTGAAAGATCTGAATATGCTTACGCAAACCTTCATGACTCACTAACAAAGGCCAATCCACTCTTGATTAGTTACTTAATAAAGAGTGCCGAACCTAACATACTCAAATACACCCTGGAAAATGCAAAGCTTTGGTTGAATATTGACGCAAGTCTGAGTGAGTATATCGATGTTTTCTCTATTATGTACGGTGGTGAAGATATTTGTGATGCCGAAACGATAATACAGATAAAGGATTTTTTCGAAAATTGTTCGTTCAAGATCTCACCGTTGCTTTTCATATTGAACAATCCTACAGGTGGACTAGATATCGTATTACCGATATTTAAAGGCTTTCCAGATGAAGTGGTCTTATGGCAAGAAATGTCGGTGCGAATTGCTTCAACATACGAATCTCAATTAAAACAAATTAAAAATTGTTCATATCAGTTCAAAACTCAAACATTTGATGTGCCAGCCTTATATTCGATAACTCAATCAATTCTAACGTCCAATAAAGGCGTTGCTTCTCACACTCTGGCTAAGCTAATTAAGGTTATTCACTTAGAATACGATATGGATTTTGTAAATACTTCATCTTGTGGGACATCGTTCACTACCTCTGAACTCTCTTCTATAGAGTCAGGGTTAAAAAATGAACCAAGATCCAATCTAGGCTTGATGACAACAGAAATACATAATGACTATTCACAATTATCAGAATCATTAAACGTATTCTTATTAGAAACAGAATCTCAGCTAACTAAGCTTTTAAAGAAAATTAAACGTAAGGCTCCCGCGACAATAGATGAACTCAAGATTTTTGCCGAGCATTTTTCAAGTTCTGAAGTATTTGACTCTATCTATGATAGAAGACTGATATTGGGGTCTTGCGTTACTAATTTTGAAGCCGATTTGACAGAAATGTCGAAATTATCAACAAAGGATTTGTTGCTGCTGTTGACCGATGTTACCCAAAAAAAAGGTATGGCATTCTCTCCAGCTATATTTGAATTGAGCACTGACTTTCGGGCTCTAGGAGTTCACTGATGTATATTGCAAAACTAGATCAATCATCAACTTTTAAAGTACATAAAACAAATGTTAATTCAAAAGAGTGTGTTGTTATTACACCTGAAGCTGATGAAGAAACATTCTCTAATAAACAAATGCTTGCACTTTCGAGTATTGGCTTTAGATACGCTGGGAAAAACTTATTAATTCAGCCTAAAGAGGCATCTGTAAAAGAAGCTATTGCCCAGTTGGAAAGCATTACCAGTTCACTCAATGACGTGGGTGAATCCGTCATGGAATCAAGAGATTACACTCTTCAGGCAAGGCGACTAACTCTCAAATTTGGTGAAAATAATACTTCTAGATCATTTGATATAGCACCAGTTAATGGTGGCGTTAGTATTTCACTCGATACTCAATCACCGAACGACCTTTCAATTGTTGAAGTTTTAGAAAGTGAATTTACAAACATATCGTTTGGCGAAAATTTAGTTGTTATTGATGATGCCAAATTAAATGATGTAATGAATTCATTGTCACAATTTTCCCCGTCTCTAGAAATGACATTGAACTCAGTGTCTTCTAAAAATTCAATATCTCCTGGTTCCGCCATAGTTCATGAGATGGCTTACAAAACTGGAGCAGAGATTATGGTCGTTCCAACAAAAAGTAATCAGTTTAATATCACCGAGAAGGTTTATATTAATGATCGTTTTCAAAACTCAGGTAAGTTCAAAGAAAAGAAAATCGAAGGCGAAGAGATCCCAATAGAAGTCTATTCAATTGCTATTCAACCAGATAGCACTAAGTCCAGTTCTGCTCCAAGATTATCTGAAAAAGCTAAAGTGGCGTCAGCTCAGATTCATGAGATGACGGGTTCGGCCCCTCTTGTATTGCTTGCTCGTGATACATTCTTCTTTATTGCTGGTGATAAGCGATTAGACAAAGTACTTGCAGAGCACTCAACATCAACACGAGAAAGAGTCGTTTCTTCATTTAAGGCGAAAAAAAGTGGAGGGGAATCTTTCGCAGCGGATGCAACGGTCAAGGGGGTTTTGTTCGAGCAAGTATATTCTAGTCTTCAACCTCTTTTAAAAGCCGGAACAAACTTAACAGAAAGCCCTGAGCTAGCTGATCCAAATAGATATAGATTACGATCTATGGCGAACAATTTAGAGTTTGGTTACGTGTCTCAGTATTTTCATACTGACCGTGATGCTGCGGAAATATTTACTTCCGGTGGCTCTGCTCCGTTTGGTTCTGTGGCGCAGGCCGAAGCAGCTAGAATTGCTAGTTTGGTTGACCTAGACTGGAGTTCAATAAGTTCAGGTGATTTTCGACAACAAGGTGGTGGCCTTGTCTTAGACTCGAAAAAACTTGGAAAAAGTAGCAAGAATTATTGGGGTGGAATTAGGGATTACGGCGATGGCAATATTACGCTATCGTTCAACAAGCACGGTAAGGCTGGATCAGTTGGATCTATAAATTTGCGAACCATTGGTATTAATTACGCATATCAGAAATTAAGAGATTTCAAGGACGGAATTGGTATTGGGCTATCTAGCCTAAAAACTCAAAAAGAAATTGACGACAATCGAAAGGCTAGTGAGCTAAGGCGCCTACAGGCCGAAGAAGATAAGGCCAAACAAGATGAAATTGCGCTGAATCAATACCAATCTCAATACAGCAAGATACGAAAAGATTTAAGGGGTTCATTTGAATTTGAAAGAAAGAACATTAATCCAATCGAAAATCCGAATCTTGCTCTCGAAAGAAAAGGTGACACTCAAGTTCTGCATGCATTGTTAACAATCATGTCAGAGTCAAATAGTGAAGAAATAACCGATGGTCAAATAGCTTCGTATCAAACCATTGAACGTAGTTCAAAAAATGGTGCAGCCTCTTCTAGTAAGAAAAAATTAGGGTATAGCTTAAGCACCTCAGAAACCGGTCTTGGTGCAGGTAGAACGGCCATACATTCCATTGGATCTATTCATAAAGATCATGATTGGTGCATTGGCGAAGGCGTGATGGATGTGTATTTGAATGCTGAAGTATTTGGCGATCCAAGTGACACAAATTATATCGCTACCGTTTCTGCGGGTAAAATTAAAGAAGTGCTAGAAATTGCCTACAATAAATCGGAAGGCCAAACAGATATAGACTTGGTTGCTGATAACGACATCTATAAACCGTTGGTTGGTAATGTTGGTATGATGGCATCTTATATGGCAATCGCCTCTTTGAAGGCAGATGGCAAAAATACGGAAAATATCATACTTCATTCTCCTAATATCGGAAGACAAGATGATGATCTTTCTAAAACTCCTAAATTTACAGACCCAAGTGACATAACAACCCCCCATTCATCGTCTAATCAAGCACTTAAGATCAAGCGCCTTTCTGGTTTTGAAGGTGTAACTGTTTATCCTAAAAAAGTTCCTGATTCGATTGAATTAGGTTATGCAATTGATGAAATAGACGATAATGAAACATTATCAGAACGCGAAATTGTTGAGCTGTTTGATCATGCAATTGAAAAAGGTGATCCATTCTTGCTTTCTCATGAATCATCGAAAATTGTAATAAAAGAGTTAGTAAAAAGAACTCTTGTTGAGCCAATAGAATATCCGCAAGATCTCAAGTCCCTATTATTGACCACCGCAGAATTTGCGCCAGCTTTTGTCGACGTAGAAGATAAAATTATTGATTCAAACGATGTTGAGGTGAACGCAAGTCATCCTCTTTACCAAGCAAATTCTTTTACACTTGGTAATCATTACTTAGCTGTTAATGATGAAATTCGTACCCATACGGGTGATTTAACTGGATTTATCGCTCAAGTCGATAAGTGTCCTATTGAAATAACTGAACCTGATGATGGTGGTTATACTGTAAACCAAAAAATTCCGTTGAGAGTTAATGGGCAAGACACTATCCAGTCCGGTGTTGTTGTTGAAGTGGATGTAGAGCTGCATGGTGATGGAGTGGTTGAGTTGCCATCTGGTTCTACTCTTAAAACAAAACTTTTATCTACCTTTGACGGCAAAACTATCACGGCTAATTCACCAGAAGGTAGATCTTTTGGTATGACTGCTGATGAAATTGAAATTGACAGAAAAGGAGTTCTAAAGAACATAGATGGGACTCCCTTGAAATCCGGTGGAACAGAACTATTTGGGTCAATCAAGAAGATTACTGGTAAAACGATTGTGTCTGAGTCAAATAAACGAGACGCTAAAGCCGTTCTTGCAGGTGAACCGACTACCCTATATTTGAAGATAGGGGCTAATATCTCCGAGAATGCCGATGCAAAAAAATGGTTCACTAATTCTCTCATTATCTATAAAAACTATTTAGAAAAGTCCGGCTCTGATCATTTAGAACATGAAATGCACAACTTTGCAGATGCGCTTAAAACCGCTTATACGGGTCGATTTGGGTCTATGTATGAGGAGCGTTTTGTGGATGCTCTTGACCACGTAGCGGAATTAGAGAAAACGACGAATATTAGAAAAACATTCGCTAGCCTTTTAACTGATGATGAAGCATTAGAACAATTCGTCAATAAATCAATATTAGCTATAACGCCTGAAACAGCGTCAGTTGAAAAAAATGAGCCCATTGACGATAGAATAGAGAGTTTAAAGTCTTTACTGGAGTTTCACGAAGCTTTCTATTTTGAGCACGACGGATCTGATAAAAGCGTCATAAGGCTCCAGCAACCAATAGGACAAAGTGAAAATTATTTAGTTTCGTTTGTTGATAGTACTGGAGAGTCATTAAAAGAGTTGGAGCTAACAAAAAAACAAATCTTTTCAGAACAATTTGCAGGACATCTTAAAGATATTCCTATCGTCAGATCGGGTTTTCAGGAAATAGATGGCAATAAGCAAGCATTTTCAAATGTCGGTAGTTTTGATCCTAAAGAGGCGCTTAAAACGCTGGGAAAGCGCTCGTTTAATGTGTTCGCAATGGGGGTGGATACTGCAACATTTAATGAAATCAAAAAAATGACTGATATACAAAGATTAGCGAATGAATTCGTATCACAAGCTAATGAAGTGGAAGCTGTGGAGCGGATATTAGGTCGTAAGAACATTGGTGGTGAGCTACTAGGTACTAAGTACTCCAATCGCTTTGTTGATGTCGTAGATAGAGATGAGATATTGACTACACCTTTGTACACAATGATTGATGGATTTGTTTCTCAACGCGGAGGGATATTTCGAAACAAAGAGTTATATGAGAAAAAAATCAGTCAATTTGAAAAGAGTATTGAAGAGTATAAGAACAATAGTTCCCTGCCACCTGAAATTGTGGATGCAGGAATTATAATGCAAACACATCTTAAGGAAAAATTCATACAAGATAACCAAGAGTTAATATCTGGGCCTGCTGCGAATCATACTGCAGGCAGAGTCAATCAGTCTGTTGCCATCATTCCTAAAGACTTAGCTTTCTATAAGTATTTAATAGAAGAGGACGGAGATAAAAACATCTATCCCAGCGCTCCTTACCACTATAAGCAAATGACGAATACCACCTCTGATATTGCCACCAGCATAGCTGTTAAAGAATACGACATGAACAAGGACGCAGCGGATAAGCTTGCAGGCTCTATATCACCTTTTTACGTTGATTCCATGCTAACGTGGAACCTTAAACAAAGTGATTTGGATCGCATTAAGGATTACTGGTTCTTACGTGATTCTGATTCTTCAGATAATAAATTGAGATTTTCAAATGCTAAAGAAGAGCATCACCAGTTCCTTAGGATGGCGCTTCATGATTATCTTTCTGGCTCACCTATACAGTCATATCAAGCAACTGATATTAGCTCTCAAGTTAAGCAAGGTCACTATGTCTACAGAGTAAACCAAAAATCTGTTATGGAAGGTTCTAACCATCCATTTGTGCCGAAGTATAAGGAATTGCTGGCTAAAACCGAGGAGTTCTTAAGAGCAAAAAATATCGAACCTTCAGAAAAGATCGAGCTTTTGACTTATAGCCGAGATACATACAGAAAAGGTGCCCAAAAAATTAAAGAAGACACATCTGTATATGGCATGAAAGCAACCAAAGATGTCGTGCCATTAATTAATGACTGGCTCGCACAAAGTAAGTTGCTTTCAAAGAGAGAGTTTAATTGGATCAATTCACCATCTGACCACCCATGTCCTTACATAACATCTGAGGGTAAGGGTCGTACAGAGGCATTAGATCGAAAAGAACTGGCCCAATACGCTATGCGTACTCCTGTATTCAAAAAGAATGATGAGGGTGCATGGGTACATGTCGCACCAGATGTGAATCAGGAAGTCGAAAAAGTGAAAGCCAAATTATCTACTGAACTAGATACGCAAGTTTCAGTTAGTCAGCAACAGAAGGTAACGGCAGAAACGTTAAAAGCAGAGACTAAAACATCAGGAATTAACAAAGGAAAAACTCAGGGTCTTTAACCTGGTTTTTAAACTAACATGTCCTATGCAACCGTCGTTATAATGACTGAAAAGAAAAAAGTGGCCGAGATGTTTTCAAATACATTGCTTAAAAATTCAGCAGCCACAAAATCAGGTTATACAGGGATGTTAAACGAACAAACATGTTTTGTTACGTATACAAACGGCCATTTATACAGCTTTAAAATGCCTGATGAGAACGATCCTAAGTATAAGATCTGGAGCCTAGATACTTTACCAATAGAATGCCCAAGTGAATTCAAAGTCATTGAGGGTAAGGAGGAGTTGGCAAAGACTATAAATGAGGCTATTAATCACTGCAAACTTCTTGTTTTAGCGTCTGATCCTGATCCGCAAGGTGTTTACTTAGCTGACTTAGTTAGAAAGATGTCGGGGTATAAAGGCCCCCTAAAACGTTCAGGGATTAAAACGCACGATCCAAAACGTTTAGCTGAGCAATTCTCGTCTTTTGAAAACTTAGATGAGTACAGGCAATACCTTCCGATTGCTGCCTCTGAAGCCTGTAGAAGTATGCTTGATTACAAGTTTGGCATTAATCTCACCCGTCTATTTACGGTTTTAGCAAAAAAAAATAATGTGAATATGAGATCTCCGGCCGTAGTAGGTCGAATACAATCAAGCATTCTTAGTATTGTGTGCCAGCGACACTATCAAATTGTTAATTTTAAACCTACACCGTTTTATAACATCTTTTATGATGCATATCGTAATGTCGATAACACAAAAATACGCTTCAAAGTCGATTTAGAACGTATCACCGATATAGAAGAAAAAGACCGCGTCCTTAGTGAACTCAGCCAAGAGCCTGTTAAAAATGTTGATGTGAAAGAAAAGGAAGTTTTTGAATCGCCAGCAGAGCCTCATAAGCAATCAACTCTTCAGGTGGCACTTGGCAAACGCTTTAATTATAGCCCTTCTCAAGTTTTAGAAGCGGCCTCGGCTAACTATGATGATGGTTACCAGTCTTACCCAAGAACGGATGATAACAAAATTGAATTTAGCGAATGGGCACGCGCCGAACAAACATTGCAAGGTTTGCTAGAAGACATAGGCATTGGAAAGGAATTTATAAATTATAGCAAAAGAACTTCCTTCGTAATTAGAGCGGGAGAACAAAATGATAGTGCTCATACGGCAATTCTACCTACAGGTAAATCATGGGATAAAGAAAAGTCTGGTATTAGGTGGGAAGTGTTTCAAGAAATAACAAGGCGTTTTGCTATGCAGTTCATGGACGACTTTGAATACGAACACACAAAAATCTCTGCACGGGTTGGAAGTTACTCACTTAATGCGACTGGAAATACAATAAAATCGTTCGGTTGGAAACAGTTTGAACCATCAGATGATATGGAAGAAAAGGAGAAGGCACTGCCAATTGTTAATCCTGGAGATGAGTTTACTGGCACACCTAAAGCATCAAGATCTTCAACGAAGCCCCCTAAGCGCTTCCAGCAGCATGAGATTATTGAAGCTCTCGAAAATATCCATAAATACATCCCTGAGTCTCATCAAGAACTTGCGATGTATTTCACACAAGCAGAAGTGTGTGGTCTAGGCAGTCCTGCAACAAGAGCAGGTACATTGCAAAAAACCATAAATTACAAATTATTAGAAATAAGTATAGAAAAGAAAAAAAGTTACATCCTCCCAACAAAAATGGGCTTAAGCCTGTATGACGCATTGCCTTATGAAATAACGAACCTTTCGCTTATCTGTGAAATGGAGCGCGACTTGACCTTCGTAATGAATAAAAGAAAAAAGATGAGCGAAGTTAAGAATACCTATGATGAGTATGTCAATAAAACGGTAAATCACTATATCAATAATCCTGACGACTTTGATTTTCAGTCTCCTATACAAGTAACGGGTTATGAGTGTGGAGTGTGTGGTTCTCAGTTAATACAGCTTGAATCTAAAAACTCTACTTATTGGAGATGTCAGTCTTGTGGTGCCGCAACGAGCGATTTTAATAATAAGCCTGTTCAGAATGCTAATGGACATGGGACTGCGTGCCAGAAGCAGCACTTAGATAAAGACTGCACCGGTATTCTGAAAACTTTTGTCGGAAAAAAACGAGATACAAACGAAAAATTCGTGACTCTTAAATGCAGTGTATGTCGTCAATTTAGTTATCCAAAGCGAGATAAATGATGCAAAAAAACAAATATGGTTCAACAAAAAGCAATCAGCTACGGCGCTTCCATGCTTCAACTATTTGTGCGACCTGTGCGACACAAATGGTTCAATCTAAAAGAGACAAAACAAAGTTCGCATGCAGAGTTCATCCAGAACAATCACGACATATTGACCAAATAATTGAAGAGCGTCAGTTTTTTGAATTCATACATGATCTTTTAGATAGTCAAGGTGCTAAAGGGATAATGATTCATGAAGTTAACGATGAAGATCCTAAATCGCGCGGTGAATATGTGACTTTCTACAGAACTGAATATTTGGCGAACCCGTGCTTTAGTTGGCCAATAGCACTAACGATCATTCTTAATCTGCATAAAATGGGTCATAAATATACCAACTTCATAACCATGATAACCGTGCCAGATGGTTTGTTTAATAATTCATGGCGCCTAAATGCTAATGGAGCTTTGGTTAACCTGTCTACCGATATGTTGGCTCTAGCATCAAGCGCTATTGATCAGCTAAAAAAAGGAAAAGTTATAAATGGTTTTATCTTTGAGCTAACGGATTCAGATGATGCTCTTTCTTATGTAGAAGCCATAGAGATGGCCCAGTCTAGTAAATTGCCCGACAGGCTTAAGGGAAAATTTCAAGACAGTGCATCCTCTCTTAAAAAAAGACTTAAATCTGTATGAATGAGATAAAAATCGTGGAAACTCCATTCCACCCTATTGATAAAGTGATAGCACTAAGCCCTCTAATAGACCTGCTTTCGAAGTCCAAAGATCAGCAAGAGGTTTCAGACAATTTTGTAAAGCTTAGAGAAACTATTTCCAACTCTTTGCCGAAAATGGAAAAGTCACGTACTGCAACAAGACTTGATTTTATTATAGCCAAAGCAATGCTTGTTTCTGATTATCAAACAATAGAAGAAACAGAAGAAATTGTTACTTCATTAATTGAGTTAGCGATCGGACTTTCGTGCACAGATAAAGAGTTCATAGTGGACATGGCTTTTGAAAACGGATTGTGGGCCGTCGAAATGAGTATTCTACTTGAAAAAACTTTATCTGATAGCAGGTTTGACGAGTCAGTGCATACGCAAATATTGACTGAATGCATAAGCGCTCTTAATCAGTTAACTGAAGTTACTGCATCTAAGAGTCTTCATTTAAACATCATGACAAAAAATGCAATTGCCACTGATGTTTCCCGAAGAATGTTGATGGCTCTTGATGGCTTTCATGGTGAAGTCACCATAAAAGAAGTTATTGAAAAATTCCAAACGTCTATCGAAGGTCTGACGCAATTAATTAAGAAAACAATGGAGCTAGCATGACTGATAAAAAAAAGAGTTTTAGTTCGGTCGTTTCAGATGAATGGAATGAAACGATAGGAAAGGATAAACGCTGGTGGAGATATGCCCTATTTCCATTCTTTCGCTTGTTAATAGATTTTAGAAAACTTTATTCTGAATATAAATGGGTTGTTGGTCAAATATATTTACTATGTGTGATGACGAAAAAATCACTGAGAAAAATAAAGAAAAACAACAACGAGGAGTTAACAGAGATAAGAAAAACCAGCCTAACTAAACCCACCAATATCTACTATCTTGTATTGCTTAATGGAACACCGATTTTAATTTTATCGACCATTATTTTTTTCGGCAACTTGCCAATCATCACAAAAATTGTGTTTGTTCTAATGGCATTAATGCTATTTGCAATCTCTTATAAACTGATTACCAGAAAAAATTAAAATAATGAGCATGTCTTATCAAAGTGAAGAAAATCAAACCTCAATAATATGGGGAACAATTTTAATTTTTGTTGCTTTGTTCCTTATCTATTTTGGAGCAAATACCTATTTAAAATACCCAGCATATCGTTTTATGGTAGCCACTCACGGCTTAATCTCTTATGTGCCTATGCTTGCATCTTATCTACCTGAGCAATACACATTAGATATCTTAAGAGAGTTTAATAACGCGCGTTACGTTGTGCCAGAAGCAAGGGCTATTAGACATATTAATGTATCTATGCCTTTTTATTTGCCGCTATTAATAATCTTTTTGTTTTTTATGATTAAACGGTATGCAAGACAAACGTTGCCTTATACGTATAGATATAAAATTTCAACAATCAATAACCTTGTTAAAATAAAAGAGAAAGAGTTTCCTGAGATTGCCGCTGGGTATTTATATGGTTCAGAAATGGTTTCTAACCCTGATCTTCAGCGTTTTGGCACATTTTCGCAGGAGTACGGCCCTATTCGTTACTTAATAAAAATTGGAGCGGTCAGTTTAGATAGCAAAACCCTTTTCTTTAAAGACTTCCCGCATAAAAATGGGTTACAGGTCGTAGACGATATTTATGCGCTTGAACAGTATGCCGGAAGATTAGATATAAATATTAACATTCTTCACAACGAACTGATCTCATCATTAGGAAAGAAAATCAATGACATCAATGATTTGAGCGATATTCAAATCGCACTGAGCAAGGCATTTCTTATGTTTTCCATGGGGATTGGAAACAAGACAAAATCTCAAAATTACCTGAGAGATCTTTCTCGAAAATGTATTTTTAAGAAGATTGAGACTGCTAAAGAAGTGAAAGAGTTTAAAATTGATAGAAAAAAAGAGCTTGCCGACCTTAAAAAGCTATTAATCAAAATTGATAACAAAACCATCTTTAACTCGAAATACCAAAAAGAGTTTGTTCTCTCTTGCTATGCTCATGCAAAATCTACTGGCGCAGATATATCGCCGCCAGAGTTTAACTGGGTCAAGGCGTTTGAAAGAGAGACGTATTTGCTGCTTCATACTTTTTCTGGTGATCCATCCACAATAAAAAACAACTCATACATTGAAGTCATTGCGCCATTAAGTCGTTGGTTAGATTTGTATAAAATTTCTGTTTTCGACAAAAGTAATAATTACACAACTCAAAGAGGTGACTTTTCAAATGTGGTATGGGAGCACCTCTTATTAAAACAAATACAAGCGTTATCTAGTACATCCTCATTTTCTGATTCTGCCATCGTAAAACGCGTTAATGATATTAGGACTTCCTCAAGTAAAAAAAATAAACAGTTTGATTTTTCTTTTGTTTTGGGAAATGACAAAATTGTTAAAAAACTTTTGAGAGGTAAGTTATCCATAGCTATGGACCAAACTCTCCGCTTTAACAATATGGCGGACTATATTCTTACATCGTTCATTACGAAGTTAGATGAAGTTTACGTTGGAAAAATAGAGACAGAAAACGCCCAAAATATCTTGAAAGGTCTTCAATGGGTTGAGGATATAAACTACGAGCTATATTGTAAAATGGCATATGTCTGTATCATAAAACAAACAAATGATATTACGCTAAAGCAAGTAATTAACTCAAAAAATGATCACGACTTGAAAAGGTCTATGACTTCCAAGATATCCGATGAACTTTCTTCAATTATAATTCAGAAAAATGGAGATGATATTGTCATAAATAAAGAAATGGGTGTATTTGACTCCAACGGGATTAGCTTCTCTGAACTTCAATTACACATCTACTCATTCATTGAGTTTCAAAATCGTAATTCCTATTCTTCTAAAGAATATAAGAACTTAGCGAAAATGAGTTTTTCTTCCATTGATCAGGCAACAAAATCTATTTTGTATTATATGACTAACTTCGAAAATTGGCTGAAACCTGAATACCATATATCTCTTGAAGAGTTTCTTGGTGGACAAAAAGTTGATTAGGATTATTTGAATGGCTGCTAAAAAGAAAAAAATTGACGTTACAGGATTATCTGACGATCAAATATTCGACACTCAAGAGATATATGGATACCGTGGCACCTTGGCTGAACAAATCTTAAAGCTCATATTCATTCGGCCAGCCTTTCTTATATATAGCATTTTGAACTTCTTTGTTTGTATTGCATTCATTCTTGCATCTCAAGGATCAATCGCAATTGTCCTCATTGGAGTATACCTATTTTCACGAGCTGCATCTTCCACAAGGAAGGAAAATAGTCATTTACCCGCCAAGCTGCCTCTTTTTCATAAAACCAGATTTGGAGACAAAGATGGTATATGTGGCAGTTTTTATGTTGGTACAGAATATGAGACTAATAGGCAAATATGGAAATCTTCATCAGAATTCTTAACTCATACCTATATCTTGGCTGGTTCTGGCTCCGGTAAAACAAGCACCATACTATCCGTATTTTTGCTGAATATTATCTCTCAAGGCTCTGGTATGTGGATGCAGGACTTTAAGGGTACGGTAAGGTTACTTGGTGAATATTACTCAATTGCCCTGAGATTTGGTCGTGTTGATTGTATGCGAATACAGAATTTCAATAAACCAGGCAAGCTTGGTAGTGTCATTCGTAACTCAAATACATCTAACCAAATGCTTTCTGACAACCCTTATAATACTTGGACCTTTCTCGCAGCATTTATGAGCGATGCATTATCCGGAGCAAAAGATCCGTTCTTTATTCAAAATGCTGCAAAAATAGTTAGGACCATTATTCCAACTTTCCACGATCTTCAAAAACGAGATCTTCTATTGATCACACCGTCAGTAATTCGTAATGCCATGAGTCTAGAGAATTTCATTGGTCTTTATCATGATCCAAGAATCCCTGACGATATAAAAAGCTCAATGTTAGAAACAACGTATAAAAGTTTGAATATTGCCTATAAAGACAAAAATCCAGAACAGAATGAAGATGCTGTTCGTCTATTTACTAACTTCGTAAGTAACGCAGATCCACATTTGAAACTATTAATAGATGAATTTCCTCAAATATATGAAGCTCCTATGTCTGAATTTAATCCATCCGATGTAATAACTAATCGCAGGATTGCTATTAACATAAATCCTACAGCTAGTTTATCTGAATCTGATTCGGAGAATATAGCAAAGACCAACCTAAACTTGGCGAGAACAGCTCTAGGAGTAGGAATAGGTGCTAATTTTCATGGAAGTGCTGATAAGGTTATGTTTAGTGCTAGAACGGCTAAGGATAATCCGTATTTGCTCTGTTTTGATGAATATTTTGCTGGTATGAAAGCTGGTGGATTGGGTTTAATAGCTGCCCAAGCAAGGGGGTTGGGGATTGGAGCAATATATAGCTCTCAGGACATAATTGCTGCAGAGGAAACTAACAAATTAGAGCATGGGCAAATAGCGGGTTCGACCGCCCTTAAGTTTTTAATGGCCATGAAAGAAACTGAACGCTCAGTATCCCTACTCCAGCCCCTCTTTCCAGAAATGCATATTGTTGGGAGAAAATTAACAGATAGTAAGAATAAAAACCATTTAACAGACGAACGTAATGAAATAATTACCCGTAGAGTATTTAATCCTGAACTGTTATTTAGACAAGATCAGTTCCCGATGGGTGATTTCATGATGGTTGGTGATAACCACATAACTCGTGGTTCATCTTTTTACTACGATACCAATACTTTTATTGCGAATCAATTTCGGGTTGTAACTCAATTGCCAACTGTACCTACTACAACCTATCGTGTTGATGCGAGTATGCCGATAGCGTCTAATCAGGAAAAATTAGGGTCATATATTATTGAGTCGGATCATTTTATATCTAACAAAATTAAAACTGACAAAAGGTTGCTCAATTCAGTACTTTTGTTTTCTGGGATTAATAGTATAGATTGTTTTCTTTTTGGTGACTTAAGACAGAATACCCCTAAAGTAAGTATAAGTAGTGAACCAGTTATTCCTCCAACAAGTGACCAACTGTTTGCATCCGAAAGCAAAGATGACGAATTAGAGGGTGAAATAATTCCGGCCAGTGTTGCTGCTCATTGGCTTAAGAGCAGCCAGAAAGTTAGATTGAATGCAACGGCTGATGAGATATTGACAGCAAGAATTAAGCAAGATCAAACGGAGAAGAACCAAGAAGAATCAAGAGAAGGGGTTAATAACAAGAATTTAAATGATGGAGTAGTCATTGATTTTGACAATTATGATGAAGAGGAAATATTTGATCAGGCTCCTGTCTTTTTAGAGAGTAAACCGACTGGCCCTATTGTTGATGAGATTGAGACAATTTCTGTTGTTGACTTAGATGGAGAAGATAAGCCTTACGGTCACCAAAATCAAAAAGCCTCTATTGATTCATATAATAAAGCTCAAGATTTCATTAGGACTCAAAATGATGTAATTAGGCCGCTTGATATACAGAAATCAATCCGTGCCGCTGATAATGCAACAGATAATATAGGTTTTAAGAGGTCTAGCTTACTGTCAAAAAGCGCAGATATATTGATGGATGATGATCTTCTGAAAATGGATGACTTATTGTTTATGGAAAATAAATTAGATTAGCAGGAAAGAGATTTGTGCTTTTGCTTGAGCAATCACCCACTTTTCAATTGTATTTATCTCTCGGTTGGCTGGTGGCAAAAATGCCGTACGTTGGAACCGCCCAATATCCAACGACACTGGAATCTAAGCCGCCTGACATCAGGCAATTGGCACTGTTTCCATGATAAGAAAATATCGCGCGTCGCAAAGCCTGCTCTACGCTCATTGCAGCCTCAGCCTCTTTTATATAAAAGAATAGGCTCCGCTGCAAAAAGTTTTCTTAGGGGATTTATCCTGTGATTACCACTTATTAGCTAAAAATCTAGTAGGCAGTTAGTGACGCGCAAGTTCATAAACCACATGTAACTTTTGCTTTGAACTGTTTTACCCGGTTCATCCAAGACTAATAATGTGATACAAACACGGTTGCTGTTGAAAAGAGTCTATCAGGAGGTTGATAAAGATGGAATTGCATGTGAGGGGTTAAGGTATAATTTCCCTACTCTACTGAACATAATTATGGTTATGTATCTATAATAATGAAAGTATTTTAAGCCCAAGGATGGACTATGGCAAACACAATCAAGCTCGAACTCTCTCACAAACAATGTAATGACTTACTGTTATTCATTAGCCGTCTAAATTTTCAAGAAGTCTCAGACAAAGCGTTAAACGATGAGGAAAAACACAACTTCCTTTATTATTTCTTTAATGTATCACAGTGACATATATCACAGTGATACTAGAATATGAAAAATACATAAATATTTGACTTGCCATATCGACAACAACCGTGCAGAGCGGGCCATCAAACCGTTCGTGATTGGACGAAAGAACGGGCTCTTCTCAAAATTGGAAAGGGAAAAAACAGATGGCTTATGGAATACCAATGTTTTAAGGTAAGATATATAATCATGGGAATCAATAACTTAGGAATCTATCGAAAATAAGGGTTTTTCTTTGATTGTTTTTCTATGGTATTGAAAATTAAGATATTTTAGATATATGAGCATAGTATGAAGTGGCTCAGGCCACATTGAAGTCTTTGAAAACATTCGTGCCTTACTTTGGCACGTATGAAGTGGCTCAGGCCACATTGAAGCGTTTCGCTTACCCTCGAATTCGACTTCGGTCGTATGAAGTGGCTCAGGCCACATTGAAGCAGCATCTAGCCCCTTCTTGGAGCTCTAAAAAGTATGAAGTGGCTCAGGCCACATTGAAGTGCAGAGAAAATACTGCTCGCTGCACTAATACGTATGAAGTGGCTCAGGCCACATTGAAGTTTACAGGGGAGACGCGCTCGATGGTGGCATAGTATGAAGTGGCTCAGGCCACATTGAAGATCTGCGTCAAAAAAGCCAAGTTTCTCATTCCGTATGAAGTGGCTCAGGCCACATTGAAGTTGGGATGTAAGTGGTGTTTGTGCTAACGGAGAGCAATGTATTGTTGCTCATATTAACGCTGGTGATGATGTTGAGAGCTTTGTGGATAGGCAAGGTGTTATCGCAATCTGGTGCAGTCAAAGGCCTGCTAAAAGGTATTGATACTAAAGCGAAAGTGAGAGAACAGTCTATGTACTAATATTTATTATTCGAAAATACTAATCGCAGACTGCATTTAGCACTGAATTTTTATTGCCTTGTATTTTCTCTATCCTTGACGCTCGTTTGCACTCCCAATCAGATACGGGATATTGTGCATTCCATGCATTCATTAATTTAATTTGCTGAGACGACATTTCAAATAAGGGTTTCACCTTTAATAACCATAAAGATAGATAAAGTATTCAAATCTAAACGAGCATTTCGATAAACTGTCTTAAACGCCCTTTTAGGTTTTTTTGGTTCATTTCTTTGTTGCTTACCAATCTTCCAAGGCTCTGCCTTTTTTCCAAATATCCCTAAAGGCCACTATAATTAAATTTGTGGTTAATTGTGGTAACTATTTCTACACAATTTTAGTTTGTGTTATAATGGATACATCTACAGCCATCAGTTATCCAAAATAATGATTAAGAGTAAATTCGGTACTGTCTACTATATTATAGATCAAGGGATTAGCCCTACTGAAGTTGCAAAAAATCTTGGTATTGGTAGATCAACAATTTATAAGTTACTTAAAGAGTCGAACTAATTACTTAAAGTCCAGAAATCAAAATGAATCT
>NZ_JBLIXL010000017.1:0-75003 GCF_047525455.1 Marinomonas phycocola | reverse complement strand
ATATCTAGTGAAATTATTTGAAGAACTTCCGAAGCGCAATACAGAGGACAGCCTAGAAGACCTGCTGCCTTGGAATATTAAGCTCTAAGATAGAAACAAGGTGTGGTTTGCCGTACGCTTACCCCCTATCTTTTCAGCAATGCGTTTTGGTGAATGGTTTTCTGTATAAAGAGCTGAGATTTGGTATCTTTGCCCTTCGGTCAACTGTTGGTAGTTCATAGTAAATTAGCTTTGATTTTGGTGATGAGAAACTTACCACTATCAGCAATTGGCCACTCACCTCAACTTATCCATGAGTGTCGCACTTATTATATGAATCCCCGCTCTAGCTGAGTTTTTACGGTTTATAACTCTTTTCGAAGTACCTGGAACTCTCTAAAACGTGCAATGGCTACTTGCAAAATGGGCTTTACTCTCGTTGGTTGCATCCCATCAACAACATAAGCACTAACCCCAGCTCGTATGGCGCCTCCATAGACGATGAATCATTTTCTTCAGTAAACATCACAATGGGACGAGAATTTTTTTGTTAGGAACAACCTATTTTCCAACATGTCTCGATCATGGGATTCAATATCAATAATCACAATAAATATCAGGAAGGCTTTCTTGGATTGCTTTTGTTAAGTGTTGTGTATTTATTAATTTTCTAATTACTTTATAGACATTATCAAGCATAACCTGCTCAACAATTGACGCTCGTGCGGACTCATTGTCTACAAGCATCACAATAAGACTAAGCTTAGGGGAAATAGAATCCATTGTACAAATTGCCTAAAATAAAAGTATCATTAAGCAAATTACGCGCCGTTTACAGACAACCAATAGAGAGGTTGAAAAAGAAGATATGTGTATAGGAAAACAACATTTTTTGTCTATTTTATAAACAGAAAATGAGAACTAAGTATTGAGTTCGGCGTACAAGAATCAAAAACGAGCCACACTCTGCGCATTGTATTAATGCGTAGAGTTTGATTTTTGCACCAAAAGAGCCAAACCTAATCTGTCTTTTGTATTTGTTTTCCTAAAAATATTCGTAATGTGAGATTTCACTGTACGATCTGATATTAACATTTCGGAGGCTATTTGTTTATTGTTCAGCCCTTTCGCAATGTGGAATGCAACTTCAATTTCTTTTTTGGATAATGTATTTAAAGAGTCTTCTGACTCTATTTCATCTGTATCTGCCTGCATTGGATTTGCTGCAATTAAATTATTAATAAACGCTTTGCCACTCCAGATTTCACCCATATCTATAACAGATAACACCATTTTTAACTGTTTGGCGCCTATATAAGGGCTACATTGACCATTAATACCTTGAGACAACATTCTTAATGCCGCACTCTGACTTGGCCGATTTGGGAAAACAATGATCTTTAGATTGGGAAACTCTCGTCTAATATCCACAGAATATTCGACCATTGCCGAAAAGTCTTGGTCACTCAAGTATATAAAACAATATTCTATTTGCTCTGAATTATTAACCTCTATAAGCGCTTTAAGTTCATCTAAAGATAACACTCTTAATAGTGTGTTTTCTGACGGTGCCACTTTTAACCAATGAGCCCAAACAGATTCATTCGTATTCCAACAAAGTATCTTCAAAACAGTCCTCAACAAACAAAGTGATAATTAATGATTATTACAAACAACATAAGTAGATGCTGTAATCTTTCGTAAAAGCCTCTTAAAACATCCACTTTTCTTGTAATTATCGTTCTCTTAATGCATTTTGTTGCGCTTTCAATATCGGTTTAAGTAAATAGTCCAGCAAGCTTTTCTTACCTGTTATCACGTCGACCGTCGCTTGCATTCCTGGAATGATTGGAAGCGGTGATTCATCTGTTCCTAAAAAGCTCTTATCCGTTCTCACTCTAACAATGTAAAAGCTATTGCCTTCCTCATCCAGAATAGTATCAGCCGTTATATTCTCAACTTTACCGTTCAAACCACCATAAATAGCAAAATCATACGCCGATAACTTAACAACAGCCGTCAATCCCTGATTAATAAAACCAATGTCTTCAGGTCTAACCTTTGATTCAATTAAAAGAGAATCTTCTAATGGGACAATTTCCATTAAACTTTGGCCAGGCTTAATCACACCACCGACCGTCGTAATTTGTAATTGCTTCACAATGCCTTTTACTTGAGAGCGAACTTGAGTCCTTTGAACTTTATCAGCTAGAGAAACATTCACCTCGGTAAGTTGATCAAGTTTACTTCGAACCTCCGTTAAGTCTTCTTGAGCCTCTGCACGATATTCGGCGTCACTCTCAAGAAGCTTTGTTTTCGCTTCGACTAAAGACGACTTTGCTCTTGGTAAAGCAAGGAGCGTAGCCTTCATATCACCTTCCATCTGGTTAACTTGACGCTCTAGTTGTAACAATTCAACTCTTGAAACAGCCCCCTGTTCAAAAGCAGGTCTAGTCAGTATTAACTCTTCTTTTGCTAACTCAAACCCTGCCCTAAGAGTATCTAACTTGGCTTCTAACTCTATGATTTCTTGCTCTTTTTGTAGAACTTGTTGATCAAAAACAACTTGATGGGCTTTCAGTGATGCCAACCTATTTTCATAAAGTGACAACTCTCTTCTTACAACATTCGGAAAATTAACACTCGTTTCTTGATCAAATTGGGGTTTCGTCCCAGTCGCTTCCGCTAAAAGCCGAGCAGCACGCACAGATAAACTAGTGAACTCCACTTGCTGCTCTCGAAATGAAGAAAGCGCTTCCGTATTTTCAATGGTCATTAACAATTGATTCTTCTCTACCGTTTGACCAACTTTAATATGTATTGCTTTTAAAATACCACCTTCCAAGTTTTGAACGACCTGAATTTGACTAGATGGTATTACTTTTCCTTCTCCTACCGTCACCTCATCCAAAACAGTGTAATTTGCCCATACGAGACCACAGACAACAAAAATAAAAATACACCATAAAATTATTCTCCCTCCTCTTGGAGAGCGAAGCAAAAAAGCAGCATTCCTATTGGATAGATAGTCAAGGTCGCCCTGTTTTATTTTAACCGATTGATCACTCATATTAACTTACCTTCAATTTACCTTGACGAAGAGCCTCATGAACCTGTTCTTTCGGGCCATCCGCAATTAAACGACCATTATCCATTACAATTAAACGATCAACCATATCGAGCATGGACGCTTTGTGAGTAATTAATATTAGTGTTTTATCTTTTACGGAGTCATTCAAACGACGCTTCATTCGTGTTTCTGTTGTGTTATCCATTGATGCTGTGGGTTCATCCAATATCAAAATTGGCGGATCAAACAGCAATGCTCGAGCAAGCGCAACGCTCTGCCTTTGACCTCCTGATAAAGATGCTCCTTTTTCACCTACAGAGCTGTCTAAACCGCTCGGTTTTCGATTAGCAAACTCGGCGACCCCAGACAATTCAGCCGCCTTAATAATGGCCTCATCTTCAACATAGGGAGCACCTAAAACAATATTATCTTTTATTGAGCCATAAAATAATGAAATATCTTGCGAAACCGCCCCTACATTACGCCTTAAATCCGTTGGGTTAATTTGTCGTAAATCCACACCATCAATCCTCACAGCCCCTTCTGAAGGATGATATAAACCCGTCATCAACTTCCCTAAAGTAGATTTACCTGAGCCAATTCGTCCAATAATGCCGATTTTCTCACCTTTACGAATTGTAAAACTTATATTGTTAATTGCCGTTTGTTCTTCATCAGGATAAGAAAAGTTAACCGAGTCAAATTGAAATTCGCCATTGAAACTCGAACGGTGAACATACTTAACCCCATCAGGACGTTCTACGGGTGATGACATAATTTCCTGCAACGCAATAAATGCCGTTTTTGCTTGATTATATTTCGTCGCTAAACCTGCGACTTGAGCCATTGGGCCAAGTGCTCTGCCTGTTAGCATAACGGCAGCAATCAATGCGCCCATACTCATTTCTCTTTCAGAAATTTGATACACACCAATGATAACCATGACAACCGTAGTCAGTTGTTGAACAACCATAGCAAAATTGGAACAAGACTGAGCCAGTTGGCGCGTTTTCACCCCCCAATCGGCAATGTTACCCACGGCATCTTCCCACTGTTTCTGAAAAATACCTTCTGCATTGTTCAGCTTAACACTTTCCGCGTTAAACAAGCTTTCTATCAGCACAGCATGCTTTTGAGACGCAGTTTTTGAGCTTTCAGTAATAGAGCGTTTTAACGGAATTTGTATTATCAAGCTGTATGACACAATTAAAGCAATCGCAATCAGGGGAATATATGCAACAGGGCCACCAATTAACCAAATCACAGCAACGATCAAAAACATGAAAGGGATATCAACAAGAGTTGTAATACTCGCAGACGTTATAAATTCCCGAATGCTCTCAAACTCTTGAAGATTCTTTGCAAAAGCACCGACTGATTTAGGTCGAGATGCCATATTAATATGATTTACTTTTGAGAAAATCGTTGAAGAGATTAGGATTTCAGACTTTTTGCCTGCTATGTCTATAAAGTAGGCTCTCAAAGTTCTCAATAAGAAATCGAAGCCATAAACAACTGAAGCGCCAATAGACAATACCCATAACGTATCAAAAGCATTATTGGGAACGACACGATCGTACACGTTCATAACAAAAAGAGGGCTGGCTACAGCAAATATATTAATTAATAAAGAAGCAAATAAGACATCACGATAAATTCTCCATGATTGAGTAATCGTGCCCCAAAACCAGTGCTTTTTAGCGGCTTCTTGATCTGCTTTTTCTTCAGACCGTTTATCAAAACGATATTGTGGGCGTACAAAAAAGCAGTATCCACTGTATAGCTCTCTTAATTCTGCAAGGCTGATAACAACCTCGCCCTCACCTGATTCTGGTCGAAACACTTTAGCAAGAAGCGTTTTCTTATCTATCTCAAGTAGCACACACGCTTGTTGATCATCTAGCAATAAAACGACGGGCAAAGCCATTGACGGAATTTTTCCAAACGATCGTTTTACAAAGCGAGATACAATGCCTATTTTTTTCGACGCCCTTTGAAACATTTCTGGCGTTAATAAATCATCCGTTATTGGCAAACCTGTTCTTATTGCATCTGCGGTATAGGGATTGCCAAAATATTTACTGACTAATACCAAACAATCTAGCAATGGATTAGGGTAATCTAAATTTGCACCATTAAGAGACCATTCCTTTTGTGATTGTTGTTCGTTGGATTGCCCCATCGTTGAGCTATTATCTAAGGTGTCATGTCTTTCTTTGGGATCACTAGCTGATTCGGTGCTCATCTTTTCGGACTGTGACATGTCATATCTCTCTTAATTTAATTCACTCGATTATCAAAAATCATACAAGTTATTTTAGAATGTTAATCAGAGGTATCATACAATAATACTTCTTAGATTCATTGAACAACTCTGTTACAATTGGTTACTACATTTATATCAAGGAATTAGTCATGTTATATGCAAAGATAGATCAGCAAGGTACTATTATTGACGTCTCAACTGAACAAAATGATGAATATAGCAAACTGGTTGCACCCAATGACCCAAACGTCGCTGAGATATTAGAAGCAAAAATAAGCAATACTGAAGCTCTGGGGATGTTAACGAATTCAGATTCTGAAATGATGAGGGTTCTTGAGGATTTAATTGATTTACTATCTCAAAAGCGCTTAATCCAATTTACTGAGCTGCCTATTGCAGCACAGAAAAAATTACTAAGTAGAAAGTGGGTCCGTGGGTTAAATGCGTCTAATGACGAAACACTCATCAATGAGATATCTAGCGATGACAGTGACTTTTTTATTTAAAAAAAACAGCCCCTTATATAATGCTTTTAGCAACGAAAAGAGGCTATTTTTTAGTCTCTCACATATCTTCGGCACGACCTAGTATAAAGCCTTGGGCACCATAAATATCAAATCTTTGTAGAATCTCTAACTGTTTGTGACTTTCTACACCAGTCGCAATCACTTGTATGTTTAAACTATTAAACATTTTACATAACGTATGCATAAAGAAAGATTCCGACTCTTTACCGACTGCCAACTTCGTATAAGATGGATCTACTTTTACGTAATCTGGCATCAAGTTTTGTAGATACTGAAAGGCTGAGAATTGCTTACCTACATTATCAATACCAAATGTTACCTTATGTCGCTTAAACACTTGTGACAATAATAAAGCATGATCCTCCGTTGATAATACACTTTGTTCCGAAACCTCAAACGACATCATTGCTTTCGTTTCCTGAGAAATGTCGGACAAAAGCAAATCAAGCCATGCGATAAATGCCGGTTTTACATACGCAGATGCGGACAAGTTGATTGTTAAAGGTATTTGAGGATTCTGTTTTTTTATATAATCAACAATCAAATTAATAATAACTTGGTCAAGCTTTTCTCCTAAATCGAACTGTTCAGCCAACCCGATAAAGTATCCCGCATGGTATTGCTGCCCTTCATACTCAAGACTGGCAAAAACTTCTTGTTGCAATATATGGTCTTGATTCAATAGCTCTGCAACACTTTGTTTTCGTAACTTGAATGATTTATTTTCAATGGCAAACTCAAGCATATTTTTCCATGCTAGACGGCCAATCGCCATATTTTGACCCGTATCAATATCAAAAACTTTTACTCCGTTGACCCCCATACTTTTTGCAGCTCGAAGGGCAGCATCTGCTTGCGCCATAGCTTTAAACTTGTCTGATTTAGCGTCCAGTAAAACGCCGCCAATACTGGCTACTGACTCGGAGTAAGCAACACAGGTAGACACCAAATCTTTCATTTCTGTCATGATGTTGGCGACAACACTCTCTAAACGCTCTAAATCAATGTGCGACATTAAAATCACAAAATCAGCACCAGAGAGTCGAGCAACAATAGTGGAAGAAACGGTTCCCTTGATACTGTTCATCAAAATATCGGCTGCACTTTTTATAAAAGTATCCGCCGCTTCGTACCCTCGCTCATTATTGAGTTTCGCTAAATCTGACAAACTGATTAAAATCAGACCATCCATTGTGCGATCTGCATCGTCAAAGTGCGCGGTAGCTTGGCTTTCGTAGAAATTACGATTGCCCAGACCACTCACAGGATCTTTAAAGGCTTTTGCCTGCAACCATTGAGCTGTCTCAGCTTCTGCTGCGAATTCTTTTTCCAACTTTTCAGCCATACGATTCATAGAAAGAACAACGGATCTAAGTTCCCTTGTTTTTGGAACATAATCCATTTTTACAAACTTTCTTTGTTGAATGGCTTCAGCCTGAGCTTCTACTGCAGCTAGCGGTTTAAATATTTGACGTAAGGCAATCATACCGATACCAACAGTTAAAATACCAATCGCCAAAAAGGAAAGCACTAAATCACGTGTGGCTAACCACAGTTGATAATAACCATATCCTGCACTACCAGTCACATAGACTTGACCTAATTCGCTCCAACCATTTGAAATTACGGCACTGGCAACAGGCTCATCAAACTCAATGGCAGAAATAAACCATGCAGGTACACCTTCAATTTGAGTCGGATTTGTTCTGGATACATAACCATCAGTATCATATACATGCACTTTTACTTCGGAAAAATAACCGCTGTCAAAAACAGCGTTTACACTACTTTCAACGGACACATAATCTTCCATTCCCATGAAGCCAGAAATGGACATACTAAGAGACGTTGCCGAATCTTGCGTAGTCGATTCAAGCTGATTTACGAGATACTCTTTAGTAGTGTTAAAATTGATCCCCATCACAACGACTAGCATTAAAGAAAATATGGCTATAATCGTTATCATCAACTGCTTAAAAAGCGTCATTTCTTCTCTCCAATTTAATTAAATGCAGTAAGTCGACTGTTTAAATCGGTCCACAAACTTAGTCGTGACGACCCGCCTACCAATACACCTCGACCCTTCTCCTTCGATAACCAAAGATTTTTTGCATTAAAAGAATATATTGGAAGTAAATCTCTTCTTTTGCTTGCAGGCTTTAACGTTTTATCTAGGTTATCAAGCAAAACAGGTATCGCGGTTGGTTTATGATAATAGGCCAATACCATATGATGTTGATTTAATTTTAACGCTTTAACATAAACGAGACGAAGTTTCTCATCTGGAACACCCAGTTCTCTCAATGAAAAGTACTTTGCTATTGTAAAGTCTTCACAGTCACCACCCCGAGTACCTAAAAACTCAATGGGCGTCGCCCAATAATCTTCTTTCCCCCAGTGGTCTATGTCGTTAACAAAATCCATTTGATTGAAGAAGTTGTTCACTGAGATCAATTTTTCCAAATCCGTACCATTTTGAACGCCATCAACCACTTTACGCCATGCAACAATTCTTTTTTCTGCATCAGGCCCATATTTACGGGCCACTTTTTTTGCTAATTGAGTGTATTTGTCTGAACTGTCTGCGATAAGAAGCCCTGCCATCAAAATAAAGGCAGAAAAAACGATTACAAGAACGCATCTAATAATCATTTAAAACAATGTACCATAAAATGCCATACAAACTACTTTCCATTTTTCTTTTCAAATTCAGCCAATTGCTCTGGCGTTGCTTTCAACTGATACTTCTCTTTCCAGTCATTATACGGCTCACCATAAACAAACTCTCGCGCTTTATCATAGTCCATATTTACTCCACGCTCATTCGATTCCGCCATATACCACTTACTCAAGCAATTACGACAAAAATCAGCAAGGTTCATCAGTTCAATATTTTGAACGTCTTTACGACTGTCTAAATGCGCTAATAAACGCCGTAATACTGCCGCTTCTATTTCATTTTGCTTATCTGACATTACTTCATCCACTACTAATTTAAAATTATTATGCGTTCAATACACATATGTTTACTGTATATGTGGCATTTTTCTCCATTGCCATCGCTGAGCTTGAATAAAAAATGTTTTCATTATCGATAAATCAACCTTCTCAACACATTCCAAAGTATATACACAGGCCTCAAAAGTAGAGAGCGCATTTTCTTTATACGTTTTTCGAATCAAATAACGCCCTTTGGGCGGGGTCAAAAACCGTTTTGTGGGAACCCTTAAAAATTCCTGGCAAGAATGATACATAGCAAACGCTTTTCGCCAAGTCGCATCGATTAATATCACACCCTCAATATGCTTCTGTTCAATAGGTGTCATCTCTTCTATTGCCTTGGAATACTCTGATGGGTAGATCAAACACCATTTAGTCAAATCCAATGGCTTTAATACGTCCAATATGTCATCAATTGTTTTCACCGAAACGACTCTGATTGGCGGCAATGCTAATTTTAATAACTTAACCGAATTTTTCGAATGATTCGCTTCATTCGGGTCTTGAAAAATTATCACATTAAGAGCTGTTTGCACACTGGGTATCAAATCACAAACGCAGCTCTGTATTAGGTAATTACATGTCTCACATATCCGTCTTGGCATTCTGATGAACGTCTCTAATCTAGTCTATTTCTTCAAAATATCCAAATACGCTTTTACCACCGTATCCCAACCAAGATCCAATGCCTCAACCGTCAAAGCATGGCCAATAGAAACCTCTGTAATCAACCCTTTTTCACACAGAGCACCGACATTAATTAGGTCAAGATCGTGCCCAGCATTTACGCCTAAACCAACATTTATAGCCGCTTTAGCCGCTAATTCATATTGTTCCAATACCGCTGCGGATGATTCAGTGGAATACGCATTTGCATAAGCTTCTGTGTAAAGCTCCACTCTATCGGCACCAATATCCTTTGCTAACACCATACTTTCAGGGTCAGGATCCATAAACAGAACAACTCGAATACCTTTATCTTTTAATTTTGCAATAATAGGCTTTAAAGCATCTTGGTCTCGCCCTAGATTCCAGCCGTGATCAGATGTTAGCTGATTTGGATCATCTGGGACCAATGTACATTGATCTGGCACAACTTCTAAAACCACATTTAGAAAATTTTCTTCAGGAAAACCTTCAATATTCAGCTCTCTGCCTGGAAAACGGCTCAATACGCTTTTTAAATCGTGAGCATCTTGATATGTCGCATGACGCTGATCCGGACGAGGGTGAATGGTTAGGCCAAATGCCCCAAGAGATAACACACGCTCCGCCATAGATTCCATATTAGGATAATCACGGCCGCGAGAATTACGTAACAAACCAATTTTATTCAAATTTACACTTAAGTGTGTCATGACAATATCTCTCAAAAATTTTTCTGTAGTATAAAGTAATGTCGGACACAACTTTAAGCGCTTTCTTCACATGTCAGTGCAAATTAATTCAATCCATTGTTAGAATAAATGTTTATATATCGTAAACTTTGTTGAATTTTTGATATTAACCGTTATCTTACTTCGCGAACGTCATGATCATTAGGAAACAGGTTTCGCTATGAAAGTTTGGATATTATTTGTTGTTTCGTTTGCAATGGTCGCCTGTTCAGGACAGAAACAAGAACTTGATAAAAACGCTGAGATAACGAAACGTGTTGCGACAACACCTAATCTGTTAGTACAACATACCCTTCAAGAAAACGATTATCAGCTACATTATGTAAGCAATGGCAATACACACAACCCCAGTATCTTATTTATTCACGGCACACCGGGAGACTGGGGATCTTTTTCTCGATATTTCGAAGATGAACAACTGACCTTGGATTATCATATTAATTCTCTTGATCGACCTGGTTGGGGTTCATCCTCTTATCCAGATGGCGATTTCCCAAAAAGACTGTCTGTTCAGTCCTCTCTACTTGGGCCCATTCTAAAAGATATTTGGCGTAATAATGGCAATCAAAAAATACTCATAATTGGTCATTCATTAGGTGGCTCTCTCGTGCCGAAAATAGCGGTTGATTATCCTGAGTATATAAAAGGAGTGTTAATTCTAGCAGGAGATATTGGCCCTGAATTAGCTGAAGCTCGATGGTTTAATTACGCATTAGATTTATTTCCAAAACAATGGATACCGGAATTTTGGTATAACTCAAATCAAGAAGTTCTTGAATTACGACCTGAGCTTGCTCAACTTCAGGAAGAGTTTCGTCAGCTATCAATACCAATAATGGTGCTACAGGGTACAGACGATGACCTTGTACGACCTCAAAATGCGGCCTTTGCAGAGTCACTGTTTCCTAACATAAAAGTAGTGTGGCTAGAAGGCGCAAGCCACATAATCAATTTAACGCATTCTGATGACGTCAAAACAGCCATTGGCTCATTTCACTAATGATTACAGTAGAGGGACGGCATGCTTACCACGTCTTTCATATTGAATGTAAGAGGCAAATAAGTAGTACTAATGACGATTAAATACGAATCTTTTGAAGACATCTATAACCGGGCATCCGCACGGCATAATGGCTCTGCTTTTCTACAAAGCACTCTCCCCCAACCTCTTGATAAAGAAACACTCTATAGGGTTGTCGATAATCGATGGCTAGCAGAAATGACCAAAAAGGTATTTCAATCGGGCATTAATTGGCAAGTGGTTCGAAATAAATGGGATGGTTTTGAAGATGTTTTCTTTGGTTTTGACATTGAAAAAATGACGCTTATTGCCGATGAAATGTGGGAAGAAAAAGCTAAAGACACTCGCATCATACGCAATTTAGGCAAGGTACTAACGATTAGAGACAATGCACTGATGATGCTTGAAGCTCAGCAACAGCATGGTTCTTTTTCAAAAATGGTCGCGGATTGGCCAGAGTCTGATATTGTCAATTTATGGAGATACCTTAAAAAGCATGGAAAACGACTGGGAGGCAATACAGGCCCTTATTCACTTCGAGTAATGGGCAAGGACACATTTTTACTTACTAAGGACGTAGAAGGTTATCTACGAAACAGAAAAATCATTACAACAGGCCGAGATACTCAAGCTGCATTAAACGCCGCCCAAGACGCTTTCAATTTTTGGCATGAAGAAAGTGGTCTACCTTATTGTCAAATAAGTCAGTATGTTGCCTATAGTGTAAATACGTAATCAAGTAACAATCACAAAGAATCTCTTAATCACAAAAAAACACCACCTTGATTTTCAGGTAATTACCCTAACTATAGAAGTCATTCTAATGAAAACCCTCGTTTATGGAGCACTTGATGGCCGATTTTCGCATCGATATAATTTCTGACTTTGTTTGCCCTTGGAGTTATCTGGGCTACCGCCGCTTAAAGCAAGCTACCGATCAGCTTGGAGATGATTATCGTTTTGACATTAAATGGCAGCCATTTGAACTCCACCCTGACATTAATTCTCAAGGTGCTGAAAGAGAGGCTTATCTGTCGAAAAAGTTCGATAGCCTTGAAAAACTCACTGAAGCAACACATGCTTTACAACAAATAGGGATAGAAGAAGGTATTCAGTTTAACTTTACCGATAAAGACATTCTACCCAATACCTTCTTAGCCCATAGATTGGTGATGATAGCCAATCAACGAGCTCTTGGAACTCAGCTTGCACTTGAGTTATACCACGCTTATTTTACAGACGGTAGAAATATCGGTGATGTGGATGTTCTACAAGACATCGCTCAAAATATCGGTATGAAAAGTGAAGATATTGAAGAAGCTTTTACAGAAAAATCAAAAATCATTATTGAAAAGAAAATTAAACGTTTCCAAGAAGTAGATATTGTATCTGCTCCAACCTATGTGATTGATGATAAATTCATCATACATGGCGCACATACACCCGATTCATTTTTTAAAGTCTTAACAGACATAGCCAAAAACAAATAGTGTGATGGCCTAATGATTCTGTAAGGGCCTATAGCCTATAATTTACTCTAAACCTATAACACTGCGATAAAATGAGCTCCCTCCATTTGATCGCACCGTTCACTCTAAGCTAGATCTGAATTCGATTGCGCACTTTTGCCTTCGCCTAAACGCACCTCAAATTGATCCACTCTCTGAAATCCTCTTGGTAGTTTTAAGCCTCGCCTCCCCCTTTCTCCTCGATATTCTTCTAAATCTTTTGCTGTCATCGATAGAAACCGCTTCCCTGAATGAGCTAATAAAAGGTCACCATCCAGAACACTCACTACCGTTTGCACAAATTCTTCTCGTGTAGCGGCTCTTGATGCAGGAATGCTTAACATTTTATTCCCCTTTCCTTTAGACATTTGCGGTAAAGAACCAGCCTTAAACACCAACATTCTACCTTCATTAGAAACAACAACAATATCGCTTTTTTCGGGTGAAGACACGTTAACAGGAGGAACAACATGAGCGCTAGCTGGCAACGTCAGTGACGCTTTCCCTGCTTTGTTTTTTGCATGTAAATCACCAAGACGGGCAATAAAACCATACCCAGCATCACTCGACAGTAGATAAAAGGAATCATCCGTATCTAATATGGCAGAAACAATATGAACGTCTTTCTCTAAGCTAATACGACCAGTAATAGGCTCTCCCTGACCTCGTGCTGAAGGCAGCAAATGTGCTTTAATCGAATAGGTTCTTCCATTAGACGCCACTAACACTAAGGTTTGATTAGACCGCCCTTTTGTGGCCAATAGAAACTCATCACCCGATTTGAAGCTCAACCCAGTCACATCAATATCATGGCCTTTCGCTGCACGTATCCAGCCTTGTTTTGATAAAACGACCGTTATAGGGTCATTCGACAACAAATCTTCTTCTGTGAACGCTTGAGACTCTTTACGAGCGACAATAGGTGTTCGTCTATCATCACCATGCAACTCAATCGCTTCTTCTATTTCTTTCACTATAAGCTTTTTCAATTTGCTATCAGATGCGAGCAAGCTTTCCAATTTCTTTCTTTCTTTTTCAAGTTCGTCTTGCTCACCACGAATGCGCATCTCTTCTAACTTAGCAAGATGACGAAGTTTTAGCTCTAATATGGCCTCTGCTTGTGTATCCGATAATGAAAAACGCTCGATTAAAACTGGTTTTGGCTTTTCTTCTGTACGGATGATTTCAATGACTTCGTCTATGTTTAGAAAGGCAACCAATAAACCTTCTAAAATATGCAGACGATTATTCACCTTATCCAACCGGAACTGCAGACGACGGCGAACCACATTAATCCGAAAACGTAACCATTCAAGCAAAAATGCTTTTAACCCTTTTACCTGAGGCAAACCATCCAAGCCAATGACATTCATATTGACACGATAAGAACGCTCGAGATCGGTTGTCGCAAATAAATGCGCCATAACCGCATCAATATCGACTCGACTAGATTTAGGAACAATGACCAGACGAGTTGGATTTTCATGGTCTGATTCATCTTTTAGATCCACAATCATTGGCAGTTTTTTAGCTTGCATCTGCGCGGCAATTTGCTCAAGTATTTTGTTTCCAGAAACTTGATGAGGTAATTCATGAATAACTACCTCTCCTTCTTCTAAAGAATAACGAGCCCTTGCTTTAATCTGTCCTTTGCCAGTTTCGTATAATTTTTTCAAATCCGTTCGTGATGTTGTTAACTCCCCCCCTGTCGGAAAATCCGGACCATTAACAAACTCTAATAAATCATCCAATTCTGCTTTGGGATGGTTTAGCAAATGAACGCACGCTTGCCCTACCTCACGCAAGTTATGAGGAGGAATATCCGTTGCCATACCTACAGCAATCCCAGTCGTACCATTTAATAAAAGGTTTGGAAGTCTAGCAGGCAATACAGAGGGTTCATTCAATGTGCCATCAAAATTAGGGACCCAATCAACCGTTCCCTGAGACACTTCTTTAAGCAAAATATCAGAGTACTTTGAAAGACGAGATTCGGTATAACGCATCGCAGCAAACGATTTTGGATCGTCTGGAGCACCCCAGTTACCTTGTCCATCAACAAGAGGATAACGATAAGAAAAGGGCTGCGCCATTAAGACCATGGCTTCATAACAAGCACTGTCGCCATGAGGATGAAATTTACCCAGTACATCCCCTACTGTTCTAGCGGATTTCTTGTATTTCGCAGATGCTTTTAAACCCAGCTCGCTCATAGCATAGACAATACGCCTTTGAACGGGTTTAAGACCATCACCTATATGAGGTAATGCACGGTCTAAAATCACGTACATGGAATAATTCAAATACGCTTTTTCAGTATAATCACGTAATGAAAGTGTTTCGTTTTCTTCAAAATTCTGCAACTCAGTCAAGGACTTATCCCTTTATAATTTTCTTTATGCACATACTATAAAGAATGCAGATGGACGCCTGCAACGTTTAATAACATTTAAAAACACTAAATTATTGAATTTCTGCTAAACAACATGATTCAATGAGATGCTATTTGCATTATTTGGAACTATCTTACTCATGTCACTTTTTGATACAGAGATTCTGCCATATTCGTCTCCTAGAAAAATGAATACGATTGATAAAAATGGTTTAAAATCTTTACTGCTTCATAGCGACACAATGAAAGTCTATCAAGAATATTTTTTCCAAAATGAAATTCAGCAACGCTTCTATCATTTTTCCACAGATTGTTATTTATTTGCATTAGACGGCCAGGCGTTTATCCAAAACAGTACTCAAGAGTGTTCGGTTAAAGTAAATCAAGGTGTATGGCTAGAGGCTGAAACCATTCATAAACTCGTCCCTATTAGCGGCCGTTTTGAATGTTTACTACTGGTCACTGAGGAATGTCAACACGACTCACTTTTTACTGAATTTATGAGGGTGCAATCTACAGGAACAGCCATAAAACTTGAATCAAACCCAGACAGTACTCGCTGGGTCTTATCTGATCATCCAAAGGTAAAAATAGAGATAGAATTACTACCAAAAAAACATCAAGAACTCATACATTACCATCGATTTACTAAGCAATTTTTGGTTAGTTTAACCGATACAATCCAAGTCAAAAATAAAGATCAAGAAAGCACTCTAGAACCCAAACAGAGCGTACTGATCTCACCAAAGCACAAACACAGCATTATCAACAATAATGATCATTCAGCACAGATATTAAATTTCTATACGCCAAGAATGACAAAAGATTGTGTATTAGTGATTAGCAAACCAAACAAAGCATGAGTTTAAACACTTATTATCTTAACACTAGCGCTGTCATAATATGGTCTTCCCATACTCCAGCAATTTTTAAATAGTTCCTCGCCACACCTTCTCTTTCGAATTTTAGTGACTCTAGCACAGCCGCACTCTTTTCATTACGTGGCATGTAGTTTGCCATTATACGGTCTATCGTCATTACCTCATTAACGTATTGAATACCCGCTTCTAGGGTTTCTTTCATTATCCCTTGGCCTTGGTATTTTTCACTTACGCTGTAACCTAGATAACATGCCTGAAAAGCGCCCCGTACAATAGAAGAATAATTACTGTAAGCCAGTATTTCTGTTTCTTCTTTGTCTAAAAGGCAGAGAACAAGGCTATTATCACGAAGAAAATCCTTACGAATCTCTTTAACTCTTAATTTAGCTGTCTCTAAACTGTAATAGTTTTCATGTCTTTGAGGTTCCCAAGGAGCAAAGAAGTCTTTATTTTCATTTACATATTGATGCAACAAAGACGCATGCTTTTCTTCAAGCAGCATTAAAGAGCCTCTCTTAGTCTCAATTTTAGGGAAATGCTTCTTAAATAAATCATCACCTGCATTAGTAAAGCCATATTCCCTTTCAACTTTTACCACTTTTACATCGTAAGCTTCATACCAAAGCTCTTTACTCATGCTTTGAACTCGATCATGAAAAGTGTGCTCTTTCCATCGCTTGATACTTTCTACATCTTCCCAATAAGAGATTAAGATTTGAATATCATCCGATGCATATTCGACGCCTAGAAAGCCCTCTTGAGTTGAAGCCATGTCCATCATTTTATCTAATAGAACGCTATACACGACATCATTAAGGAGTAATTTACTCGTAAAAATAACAGCATAATAAGGAAGTGGTGGTTTTTCGTTATATATCGTCACTGCATATTTCCAAATTAGAAAATAAAAACAGACTCATTTTATACATAAATGGTCTATATTTATTAGATTGATATAAATTAAATCTATGGGGCGCTATGTTTTTTGCTTTTTTACATTGATTACAGAAGAGCAGATCAACGCACTCTCCCTAACTAAATACCATTGTAATCATTCAATATACTGAGCTTCAGACCCCTACTGTCTTTCCCCCTCTTTTGACAGTATTTCAAATGAAACCATTAGCCCGTATACAGTATGCGAGCTTTTTAAAATGTGTATTTCTCCCAAGTTTGACCCGCACCAGACACGATGGCCGAATAATGCTCAGGACGTCTATCCCTAAATAAACCAAAAGCACGCCTTTCGTGTCGAATCGCTTTAAGGTCGTATGTGGCATACAAAATCGTTTCTTCTGTACGGCTTGCTTCAGCGATTTTTTCACCTGTTTCATTCGTCATAAACGATGACCCATAGAATTCAATGAAACTGTCGTCCCCATATTCCTTACCGATTCGATTCGCCGCAATCACCGGCGTCATATTTGCTGCAGCATGCCCTTGCATAGTACGCTGCCAATGATCTTTGCTGTCCATATCTGGGTATGGTGGCTCTGATCCAATTGCCGTTGGGTAGAAAATCAATTCTGCTCCATTCAGAGCTAAAGAGCGAGCTAATTCTGGAAACCATTGATCCCAGCAAATGCCACATCCAATTCGGCCAAATTTTGTATCCCACACCTTAGTGCCAGTATTTCCTGGCGTGAAATAATATTTCTCTTGATAACCAGGACCGTCTGGAATATGAGTCTTTCGATATAAATCCAATACAGCTCCATCGGCATCTATCACCACTAATGAGTTATAAAATGTTTGTCCGTCTCGTTCAAAAAAGCTAACAGGCAACACAATATTTAATTCTTTAGCAAGTAAAGACATTTTCGCCACAACACTACTTTCTTTAAGCGATTCCGCCCAATCAAAAAACTCAGGCTTTTGATCTATACAAAAATAAAACCCCGAAAACAATTCTTGCAACAAAACAATGTTCGCACCATTTAACGCTGCTTCTCGGACTTTGCTTTCTGCTTTACTCAGGTTATCCGCCTTATTTTCACCGACAGACATTTGAATGCATGCGACGGTAACAAAAGAATCCATATTTATTCCTCCAATTGTTTCGTTAAAGCTGGCTGCTGCATCGTTATACAATGAATACCGCCCCCACCTCTAAAAATAGGCAATGCGTAGACAGGTACAATGTCATGATTCGGAAAAGTACGCCTAAAAACAGTAAGCGCAAGCTCATCATTCTCATCATCAAAAACAGGTACTATCACGGCACCATTCGTAATATAGAAATTGACATAAGACAGAGGCAGTGGCGCATCGTTCCATACTTGCGTTGTAGGCTGAGGAATCTCAACAATCTTAAACGGCCTCCCCCTTGCATCTAATGTGTTCTCAAGGATGTCTTTATTTTTTGCGTATATGGCATAGTTTGGATGAGCAACATCATCCGTAGACATCGTTATAATCGTACCAGGACTTGCAAATGCAGCAATCACATCCACATGCCCATCCGTATCAACATCGCCGAATAGACCATCTTCAAGCCAAACAACACACTCAACAGAAAAGTGTTTTTTCAGAACACTCTCAATATCGCTTTGAGATAAGTGAGGGTTTCTGTTCTTATTGAGCAAGCACTGCTTAGTCGTTAACACTGTTCCCTCACCATCAAAATGAACACTCCCCCCTTCTAAAATCATATCAATTGATGTCGATGTTGAAATGTCAGAGTTTGATTTTAAATGCTGAATAACATGCTGTGAAATTTCCTGATCGTAGGTATAAGGAGAGAACTTTTCCCCCCATGCGTTAAATTGCCATTCTATTGCTCTTAGGCTGCCGTCTTTATTAATCGCAAAAAAAGGCATGACATCCCTTGCCCAAGAATCATCAACCTCTTTGACAAAAATAGAGACATTGGACGCAACATCAACTAAGCGTGCTGATACCTCTTCTAACAACGCTGGCTTAACAATAACGCAAACAGGCTCATAGCGAGCAACAGCTCGAATAACATCCTCATAACTTTGTTTCGCCAACGCTACCTGACCTTCCCATATAACATCACGACAAGGCCAAATGACCCAGGTTCTTGCGTGTTGCTCCCATTCCGCAGGCATTCTAAAAGAATTCATAACAACAATACCCGATTAACGATCAAATTAAGTAAGTGTAGCCTTTCAGCACTTTTTCACATGTAGCCAAAAACTGCTCCTGATTCTGAGAATCAAGCTCACTGGACTGAATTTTTTCCACATATCGTTTTATAAGTTCATGGTCATTATAACTAACGTATCGCAACACATCTTGAACACTGTCTCCCATTAGCACATGATCAATCTGAAAACCATCGTCCGTTAAGTAAACATCCACAGAGCTTGTATCACCAAATAAGTTATGCAAATCCCCTAATGTTTCTTGATAAGCACCCACTAAGAAAAAGCCCATTAAATAATCTTCATTTTCTGGTGGTGGTGGCGGTAAAGGTAACGAACTCTCTAAACCTTGCCCATCAACATAACGATACAAACACCCATCAGAATCGCAAGTAACATCTTGAATTTTGCCTCTGAAAGAAGGTTTTTGATCCAGCCCTTGTAAAGGTATTACAGGGAAAACTTGATCTATGCCCCATGCATCAGGCATAGATTGGAAAACAGATAAGTTTACAAATAGTTTTTCAGCTAGCCTTTCATTTAGCTCATCAATTACCGCTCTATGCCCACGATTACGATTATCCAGTCTTGGAAGCAATAAACGGCACGATGCCAAAAATAGATTTTCTGCTAACGCTCTTTGTTCAAGGTTTAGTTGCCCATGAGTATACAAAGATAAAGCATCATTAAAGTCATCCGAAAGATCGTGATAAAGTTCAACCAAAGAACGTTTGTCTTTACCACCGGCCTCCAACACTTTGAGCACATCCCATAAGCGAAGAATTTCCAGCTGACTGCCTTCATCGGGTTGACTGACGGTTAATAACTCTGCACCTGACGAAAATACATTGGCAATCATCATTGCGTGATGCGCAGTAACCGCTCTTCCCGATTCGGATATCAGATTAGGATGAGGTAAATCCTGTTGCTCACAAATATTATGAAACGCAAAAACAACGTTGTTGGCATATTCACTGATACTGTAGTTAGCAGAGTAAGCGCTTTGCGAACGTGTTCCTTCGTAATCAACACCAAGACCACCACCAACATCAACCCACTTAATAGGCACATTCATTTGATGCAGCTCAGAGTAATAACGAGCACACTCCTTTAAGCTATTTTGAATATCACGAATACGGGTAATTTGTGAACCAAGATGGAAGTGGATTAATTCTAAACAATCGATCATTTCTAACTCACGTAATCGATCAATCGCTCTCATTAATTGAGAAGTCGTCAAACCAAACTTTGATTTTTCACCACCACTGTTTCCCCAATGGGTAGAACAAGTTGATGCCAAACGAATTCGAATACCAATCCTCGGCTTTATACGAATTTTTTTCGCTTCTTTTAGAATCAAATCAAGTTCATGTAGCTTCTCAACCACAAGAAAGACTTTATGGCCCATTTTTTCCGCCATCAAAGCAAGATGAATAAACTCTTTATCCTTATAACCATTGCATACAATAATCCCACTTGGGCTTTGATGCATAGCAAGAACCGCCATCAATTCAGGTTTACTACCCGCTTCTAGTCCTACAGAAAGAGGGTGATCTGGCTGACACTTGGTAATTTCTTCCACTACACGACGTTGTTGATTTACTTTTATAGGGTAAACAATGGAATACTGACCTTGATACTTATAATGCTGAATAGCATCCTGAAAAGAGTCTGTTATTTTTTCAATTCTAGAATGTAGTATATTCGGAAAACGCACCAAAGTAGGTAAAGGAATATTCTTCTCTTTCAGAGCTTTAGAAAGCTCAGTCAGGTCAACTTTTCTTTCTCTATCAGGTAAAGCTACAGCCCGACCTTTTTCATTTATCGAGAAAAAACCTGCACTCCAATGATCCACATTATACAAATCAATAGAGTCTTTCACAGACCACTTTGACATATGGCCTCCTTAATCTAGAAATAAAAAAACGGTTATAAAAACCATCTCTTAATGATAAAAAACCCCTAGTCTTAACGTTTAAAGACTAGAGGTATATAAGTAGAATTAATTTAACTACAATGAGTTAAAATGCATCCAAAACATATTGAGGTAACGAGAACGCCGCTTGATGCAATTCTGGAGTATAGAAGCGAGTTTTAATGCCAGACACTTCAAAGCGCGCTCTTAACTCTGTAGATGTTAATTGACGAAGCGCCTCATTATCCGTTGCCCATGCAAACGTCATAATACCACCAACGTATGTAGGCACCGCTGCTGAATAGAAATGAACGTCTTGGAAGTAAGGTTGTAAACGTTGAGATGTTGTCGTCACTTCATCTAACTGCATGAAACTTACGCCATTTTGCGCAACAAACACACCACCATCATTTAAACAGCGTTTACAACCCTCATAGAAACGAGAGCTAAATAATACTTCACCAGGACCAATTGGATCAGTACAGTCCGAAATAATTACATCGTATTTTTCATTTGTTTCATTAACAAAATCAACACCGTCAGCAATAACAACGTTCGCCTTAGGATGATCATAAGCACCTGCTGAATGATTAGGTAAATACTTGATACACATATCTACCACAGCTTGATCGATTTCAACTTGAGTCACTTGCTCAACACTGGAATGACGTAACACTTCACGCAGCATTCCACCATCACCACCACCAATGATCAACACTTTTTTCGCTTTGCCATGAGCAAACATAGACACATGAGCCATCATTTCATGATACACAAACTCATCTCTTTCTGTCGTCTGAATCACGCCGTCTAATGCCATAATACGACCGAATTGTTTATTTTCAAAAATCACAAGGTGCTGATGATCCGTATCTAATTCAAAAAAAACATTATCAACTTCAAAACTCTGCCCATAACCTGCATGCAAAGTTTCTGCTAATACTCTTTTATTTGTCATGTGTCTAATCTCCGAATACCCAAACACTGTTTGGTTTACAGTAATGGCTTTTTATATGAATTTCATTACTCTTCAAACAAACAAAACGAGAAGAAGCAAACGCTCCTTCTCGTTCATATTATACAACTGCACTAAAGTTATGAAACACGCTCACCATGAGCCTGTTTATCGGCATGGTAAGAAGATCTAACTAAAGGCCCACAAGCGGCATGCTTGAAACCAAGTTCTTGTGCAACTTCTTCATAACGCTCAAATTCTGCTGGTGGAACAAATCGAGCCATAGGGAAATGATGTTTTGAAGGCTGCAAGTATTGACCAATCGTTAACATATCAACACCGTGCGAACGCAGATCTTTCATAACGTCTACAATTTCATCAAACTCTTCACCCATACCAACCATTAAACCAGATTTAGTTGGAACATCAGGGCAACGCTCTTTAAATTTTTTCAACAAATCAAGAGACCACTGATAATCAGAGCCTGGACGTACTTGACGATACAAGCGCGGAATAGACTCTAAATTATGATTAAATACATCAGGTGGTGCAATTTGAAGTATGTCTAATGCAACGTCCATACGACCACGAAAGTCAGGAACAAGCGTTTCGATTTCAATCGATGGGCTTTCTTTACGTGTTTCGATAATACAATCAACAAAATGCTGCGCACCACCATCACGTAAATCATCACGATCAACAGACGTAATAACCACATATTTAAGCTTCATATCACGAATCGCTGCACCTAATTCCCTTGCTTCATCTTGATTCAATGCATTCGGCCGACCATGAGCAACATCACAAAACGGACAACGTCGAGTACAAATATCACCCATAATCATAAAGGTAGCCGTACCATTACTAAAGCATTCCCCTAAGTTTGGACAATTTGCTTCTTCACACACAGATGAAAGATTATGATCTCGTAATGTTTTTTTAATACGCGCTATTTCTGGTGATGCAGGCATTCTGACTCGCAACCAGTCTGGTTTACGAGGTATCTCTTCAGTAGGAATGACCTTAACTGGAATACGGGCCATTTTTTCAGCGCCACGGAGTTTTTCCCCTTTAATGACGCGTTTTACTTCTGTTGCCATGTTAATTCCACCCTTTTTGGATAGTCGGATGTTTGTGACCGAGTAATTCAGATAGCTGATTTGCCAACTGAATAACAACTTTTTCATAAGTAACGCTTGGGTTCAAACGCACCATATCAATCATTTCTAACCCTTTGTAACCACAAGGGTTTATTCGATCAAACGGAGACAGGTCCATATCTACATTTAATGCAAGCCCATGAAAAGAGCAACCTCTTCTGACTCTTAAACCAAGAGACGATATTTTTCTTTCTTCAACATAAACCCCCGGTGCATCGGCTTTTGCGTATGAATGAATGTTATTTTCACTAAGAGTTTGAATCACCGTATTTTCTAGAACAGTGACCAGTTCTCTAACACCCAATTTGGAACGTTTCAAATCAATTAAAACATATGCAATCAGCTGTCCGGGCCCATGATAAGTAACCTGCCCACCTCGATCGACAGGAATAACAGGAATGTCTCCTGGGGCGAGTAAGTGTTCCGCCTTTCCAGCTTGACCTTGTGTAAATACACAAGGGTGTTGCAATAGCCAGACCTCATCGGCATAACTCGCATCTCGAAGCTGAGTAAAAGACTTCATTTTCTCCCATGATTCTTGGTAATCCACCACGCCAAGATCACGACAAATAAGAGGGCTTTGCATTACATAACCATCTTAATGTCAGCAATAGCGACTAAATCTTTATGAAGTCCAGCTAGCTGTGCTTCATTGACAGCAACAATACGAAAAGTAAAACTAATAAACTTACCTTTACTTGATCGGTTTATACCGATGTTTTTCTCGTCTATTTCAGGTGCATGTTTTTTAAATACATCCAAAATAGTCATCAAGATCGCTTCACTTTCAAGTGCAACGACTTTCACCATATAGTTTTCACACGGAAAGATTATCTTCGGTGCATCTTTTGATGTGTCTTTATCCTTGGCGACATCACCATTTTTAGTAATTAATGCCATAAAATCTACTTTACTAAATTATTAAAAATATTAGGGATCAGAATAAATTCATGAAGAAAAGTTTGATCTTATCTAACAAACGTTTAAATAAGCCCCCTTCTTCTACAGACTCCAAAGCAACGACTTCTCTCTTCAAAAGAACATTATCTTCCGTACCAACAATAATTGTTCCTAAAACATCACCAACAGCTATCGGAGCTTCGATAACAGGCTCTAAGTCTAGAGTTGCTGGTAACGCATCGGTTTGCTGACGAGGAATCGTAACAAGCACGTCTTCAGCAAAACCAATTTTTACTGATTCGCCAGCACCGCCCCATACTTTTGTCTCATTAACAACCTGACCACGACTATACAGCTTACGTGTCTCAAAATATCTGAAGCCATAGTTGAGTAATTTTTGAGTTTCCGTCGCTCTTGCTTCACTACTATTTGTTCCCATCACAACGGTAATTAATCGAGTACCGTTACGAACAGCTGACGCGGCTAAACAGAATCCTGCTTCTTCTGTATGGCCGGTTTTCAAACCATCAACTGTCGAATCTCTCCATAGCAGTTTATTACGATTAGGCTGTTTGATTTTGTTATACGTGAAATACTTTTCTGAATACATTGAGTAATTATCAGGAAATTGAAGAATCTTGGCTCTTGAAAGTAACGCTAAGTCATGGGCACTTGATACGTGCCCTTCAGCAGGAAAACCCGTAGAATTCACAAAATTACTGTTTTTCATTCCAAGAATCTGTGCGTGCTGATTCATTAAGTCCGCAAAAGCCGATTCACTGCCCGCCACATGTTCAGCTACCGCAACACTGGCATCATTACCTGACTGAATCACAATGCCTCTCATTAAGTCCTCTAGAGAGACTTGTGTCCCCTCTCTAATAAACATACGAGAGCCTTCCATACGCCATGCTTTTTCACTGATATTAACCTTATCGTTAAGGGAAACATTACCTCGCGCCAATTCATATTCAACAATGTACGCTGTCATCAGCTTCGTTAAGCTTGCAGGAGGAAGCTCTTGCTGTGAATTATGCTCAACTAATACATCACCAGTATATGCATCCATCAGAATGTAGCTACTTGCAGATAATTGAGGTGGAGCAGGAATAAGAGACGGTGCAGCACTTGCTGTTAATGAGTACAAACTCAACAGAGCAGTAAAAAGTATAATTAAATATTTCATAACCAGCTTAAATCTTTTAATGAAAATGAATGTGAATGATACTAAACGAAGGAAGCAATCTCTAGCTTAATCCTAACTCTAAGGCAAAAAGGACACTCTAATTGGTTGTGAAAAGCCCGCGCCCTGTATTTTACGCCCCCACTCGTCTAAATCGCTCATCGTTTTATATGGGCCAGCGAACACTTTATAAAGGCTACCCTCTTTTTTCTTTACACTGACTCTAATTTGAGTATCAAATTTCTGAATCAAGCGTTTTTTTAAGGTGTTAGCAGACTCTTGAGAACTAAATGCTCCCACTTGAAGATGTGTAAAACTATTGGCCGAGGTCACTTTATTCGTCACTATCGGCTTAGACACAGCAGGAGATGAAGTTGCTTTTTTCGGGCTATATGATTCCTTCTGCTTCGGTGTAATGGCTTCTATCTTAACTCGCGCTAATCCTTTTTTATGGTAATCAAGGCGAGCTGCCGCCGCATAGGACAAATCGATTAATCGATTCCCATGGAACGGACCTCGATCATTCACACGAACAATAACGCTTCTATTGTTATCTAGGTTTGTTACTTTAAGATAGGTTGGAAGAGGCAAGCTTTTGTGAGCAGCGGAAAAAGCGTACATATCATATACCTCTCCATTCGACGTTTTATGACCATGGAACTTTTTTCCATACCAAGACGCCGTGCCAGTAGCAGAATAACCTTTGGCGGAGTTCATAACATGATACGTTTTCCCCCACACTTTATAAGAGGATTTGTTACCACCTCGACTCTTAGGCTCCCATATAGGAACTAAGTCGGGTAAATGATCAACCTTGATATCTCCTGTCGGAGCATGGTCTTGTAAAATACTGTACCGACCACCTCCAGATGCTTTGTCAAGATCTTCAATTTTTTTCGCCGATGATTTATTAATATGATTTGTACTTGTACAAGCAGATAAAGTAAGCACCATCAGACTGACATAAACAAGTTTCATTGGACTTCATTACCTTCGTATATGGCTTTAGACAAATCAATAACCGCCATAGTATAACGTCTACTTGGGTTATAACTCATCAGAGCAAAGAAATTGTTGTAAGCAAGCCAATAACTGACTTTATTTTCTGCCGTTCTAAGACGAATCAAACCAGATTTCAACTGCGGCAATGAAGACGGTGCATTCACGCCTATTTTTTTCCACTCATTAGGATAGTGAAATGTTTTTCTTTGTTTATTAGACCACAACATTATTTCAGGACTCGATCCTTTAGATGGATGCAAAGTCACAGAATCTAGAATAGGTCTCTGAGCCTTCCATCCCTTATGTTTTAAATAATTAGCAATACTTCCAATTGCATCAGCAGAAGATCCCCAAAGGTCTATTTCACCATCTCGATCAAAATCAATTGCCAGTTTACGATAATTAGATGGCATAAATTGAGCAACCCCTAAAGCACCACTATACGATCCTTTTACCTCACTAATTGGCCAATTTTTTTCTCTTGCCAACAACAAAAATGCTTCCAGCTCACTTTGAAAATATTTTCCACGCCTTGGGTAATCAAACGCCAAGGTCGATAAAGAGGTAAAAACGTCTTTATTTCCTGTAATACGTCCATAGAAAGTTTCAACCCCTGCAATCGCAACAATAATTTCCGCAGGAACCCCAAACTCTTTTTCAGCTCTATCTAGCCATATTTTATTTTCCTGTAAGAAAGCCACACCTGACTTAATTCTGGATTCATTTAGAAAGCGTGCTTTATATTTATGGTAAGGCGTAATCACTTCAGGTTGATTATTAGACTTTTTAATCACTTGTTGGCGCGGAGTAATTTGACTAAATTCTTTAATCAATAAATCTTCATCATAATGATGCTTTTCACCCATATAACTAATGAAAGATTTAACGCCTTCCTTATTCATAAAAGTTAACATTGAATTAGGTGTCTTTTCCTCTGCAATTCGTTTCATTTCATCAGAAACAACGTTACTCGTATTTTCAACAGAGCTACAAGAAGCGACTAAAAAACCTAAAATCATTATCCATACTGTTTTCATTGCTATCTCGCTTTTTTGTGGGTCTGTATAGACATTAAGATTCCAAACGTTGCCATAATAGTAATAATAGAGGTTCCGCCATAACTAATTAACGGCAGAGGAACACCCACCACGGGCAAAATCCCTGACACCATACCAATATTCACAAACAAATAAACAAAAAATGTTAATGTTAAGCTGCCTGCTAATAATCTTGCATAATTATCTTCAGCCATTGTTGATATATACAAACCACGGGCAATGATAAGTAAATACCCTACCAACAGAGTGATACAACCTACCATCCCAAACTCTTCCGCTAATACAGCAATAATAAAATCAGTATGGCTCTCAGGTAAGAAATCTAATTGCGCCTGAGTTCCTTCCAACCAACCTTTGCCATGAATCCCACCAGACCCGATAGCGGTTTTAGATTGAATAATATTCCAACCAGAGCCTAAAGGATCGCTTTCAGGGTCAAGAAACGTTAATACTCGTTGCTTTTGATACGGATGCATCACTTGCCACAAACTAAAGCCAACCAATGGAGCTAGCGCAAATGACCCCAGAATATAACGCCACTGAAGACCTGCTAAAAATAGAACGAACAAACCAGATACAGCCACAAGCAATGATGTTCCTAAATCGGGTTGTTTTGCAATCATTAAGACTGGGAGCATTATAATAACCAAAACAATGACTATGTGCTTTAACCGAGGAGGCAAATGTCGATCAGAAAAATACCAAGCAGTCATCATCGGCATAATCACTTTCATTAATTCAGAAGGTTGAAAGCGTACCCCACCAGGAATTTCTAGCCACCGCTGAGCGCCTTTCGCCCCAACCCCAAAGAATAAGACGGCAGCCAATAAAGAGACAGCAAAAAGAAACAGCATTGGTGAAAACCGCCTCATGTATTTAGGAGGCAATTGAGCCAATACGATACAAAGGCCAAAACCCAAAGCCAAACGCACAACTTGCCTCTCAATGACATCGTCTCTCTGGCCTGACGCCGAATAAAGAACCACTAGTCCTCCAGATATTAGGAGCAAAAGAGAAACCATCAAAAGTACGTCTATATGCGTAAGTTTCCACAATCTAGCATTAGTAAAAGACATTACTCTTGAATACAAAGAAGCGTTCACAGATTAGCGCCTTTTAAATAATCGTACTTTTTAGGGTAATCATCCAATAAATAAGCGTCAAACAGCTTTTTACTTAAGTCAGCAGGTTTAGAGCTACTACCACCATTTTCAAAAATAGAAAATATCGCAATGGTAGGCTTTTGAGAGGGCGCAAAACCAATAAAAAGCGCGTGATCATGAAGACGTTTCTCTAATTTATCCGCCTCATACTCCTCATCCTCTTGAAGACTAAAAACCTGACCTGTACCCGTTTTCCCAGCAATTTTGTACGGAGTTCCTTGAAGCCGTCTTGCCGTTCCCTTTGGGTCAGAGATTACTTTTTCCATTGCCTTAATGACTTTTTCCCAGTTTTGCTGTTCCTTTAATCGAATCGTCTTAAGGCCAGATTCATCTTCAGGAAAGTTAGGAGAAGAACCTCCAACTTGCTTTGCCATTCTAGGTGGGTGCCATACACCTCTGTTTGCTATTGCTGAAGTAGCAGAAGCAATTTGCAACGGTGTTGCGACCATGAACCCCTGGCCAATACCTATATTGACAGAATCACCTGGATACCAAGGTTCTCTATACTTTGCTTTCTTCCATTCATTTGACGGCAGCAAACCATTACTTGCCCCATTTAAATCTAAAATAGTCGGCTCACCAAAGCCAAATTTAGATAAAAAATCATGGATAGGAGTAACACCCATTCTATGAGCTAATTGATAATAATACGTATCAACAGACTCAATAAGTGACCGCTCTAAATCTATCCAGCCATGCCCTTCCCTTTTCCAATCTCGATAGCGTCGCCCATTTGGGTTGATTTGGTAATAACCATGAGCAAAGAACCGCTCGTCCCAACTTGCAAACCCAGATTCTAAACCAGCCAACGCCATAAACGGCTTTATCGTAGAAGCAGGAGGATACCCCCCCCTTAACGCTCTGTTAAAAAGAGGTAATTTAGGTGAACTTCGCAGCACATCGTAATCTTTATATGAGATACCACGAACAAACAGATTTGGATCGTAACTAGGCTTACTGACTAATGCTAGGATACCGCCTGTTTTAGGATCAATAGCAATAACAGAACCAGTGTAATCACCAAGCGCATCAAATGCATATTGCTGTAAGCGAGCATCTAAGTGAAGATGAATATCTTTACCTGGAATAGGGTTTTGACGCTCTATTTCAGACATAATTCTACCGCGTGCATTGACTTCCAGCTTACTCAAGCCAGGGACACCAAATAAAGCATCCTCATAAAAATCTTCAATTCCAGACTTCCCTATATAAAGAGCACCTTGATAAGTATCAGGATTTACTTTTTTTAAATCTTTTTCGGTAATACGTCCAACATAACCAATAGCATGAGCAAAAGCTTCTCCATATGGATAATATCGAGTTAACTGCGCTTCGACTTGCACCCCATCCCATTTATACAAATCAACAGAAAGCTTTGCCCATTCAGAATCGGTCAATTGCTGTTTCAAAGTAATAGATTGATAAGGACGACGATAAGATTTACGTTTATCATTAAACGCATCCCATTCTTCAGCAGATATTTCAAGAATATCATCTAACTCTGCTTGTAAGCTTGGAAAGTTCCTCACACGCTCAGGTGTAATAGTTAAACTGTGAATAGGTCTATTATCTGCTAATACCAACCCATTTCGATCATAGACCAACCCTCTAGAAGGGGGCTCAGGAATGAGCATGACTCGATTATCATTCGCTTTAGTTTGATAGCGATCAAACTCAACAACCTGAAGATAGAAAAGACGAGAAATTAAAACACCCACCATAATTAAAACAAGCACACCCGAAAAAATAACTCTTCGTTGCGTTAGCGATTGTTCTTGACGGTAATTACGAAAGTATTTTTGATGTTGATCCATTAAAACACAACCTACCGATGGTAAGGGTGATTGTTCATCAGTGTCCAAGCTCGGTAAACCTGCTCTGCAAGGATGACACGGACAATAGGATGAGGAAGAGTAAGTTTAGAGAGAGACCAACACTTATCTGCTCGAGCAGAGCATCGAGGATCAAGACCATCAGGGCCACCAACTAATAAGCACAAATTACTTCCGTCCATACGCCAAGACTCAGCCTGTTCAGCCAACTGCTCTGTTGACCACTCTTTACCCAAAACCTCCATAGCAATCACCTTTTCAGAAGAAGATATCGCATCTAACATCGCATCCCCTTCTTTTCTAATTGCTTTTGCAATATCTGTATTCTTCCCTCTGGATGACATGGGGATCTCAACAAGCTCTAAAGCAAAGTCTTTCGGCAGACGCTTTGTATAGTCTGAAAAACCTTCTTGGATCCATTTTGGCATTTTTGAGCCAACAGCTATGAGCCTAATACGCATGTTAATTCGTACCTACAAAACTTCAGGAGTAATATTCCACAGTTTTTCTAAGTCATAAAATGAGCGGGCTTCATCTGTCATAACGTGAACAACAACATCATGTAAATCGACCAACACCCAATCACTCCCCATCCCTTTTCCTTCAAATCCTAGCGGCTGTAAGCCATTCTTTTTTGCATGCTCTACGACATTTTGCCCCAAGGAATTAACATGACGCTTAGATGTTCCAGTACAAATTACCATGAAATCCATCATATCAGTGTGAGCCTGAACATTTAGCACAGTAATCTTATCACCTTTAACATCTTCTAAAGATTCGATTGCCAAAGCAAGAATTTGATCAGTTGTGTGATTTTGGTCGCTCATGTAATTGTATTTTCCTATAAATAAAGTTTATTTGTATCAATGTAGTTTTGGACAGAATCAGGTAATAAATAAGCAATTGACTTATTTTTAGCTCTTAACTCTCTTATCATGCTAGATGAAATGTCAAGCAGTGCTAACGTTTCAAGCCAGATACGCCCAGAGGGCGCGCATTGTAACTCAGCTACCGTTGAAGCACGATACTTTTCATAATAGTTCTTTAGTTCATCAGTAAAAAACGGCGTAGAGCCGAGTCTAGAAACAACAACAATATGGACATAAGAAGTCAAGTCTAACCAACTTTTCCAAGAAGGTAACGTACAAAAACTGTCCATGCCAACAACCATAACAATGGATGTGTCTTCCCCAACTTCAGATCTTAATTCTTTTAGTGTATCAATGGTGAAGCTCGGTTCTGCACGCTTTATTTCTCGGTTATCCACAGCTAAACGTATATCAGAAGCCACAGCAAGTCCAAGCATCTTCAATCGTTGTGCAGTTGAAATACCAGAGATGGCTTTATGAGCAGGGCGAAAGCAAGGCACTAATTTCAACTGATCCAAGTTCAGTAAATCCGCCACTTCCACGGCGACTCTCAAATGACCATTATGGATAGGATTAAACGTCCCTCCCATAATAGCTACCATCTTATTCGATGCCGATACGCTTTCCTTAGACACTTTCAGTCTCCTTTAATACCGTAGTAAAAAAGAATATTAATTATCACGAGTATGACCATCACCCAGCACGACAAATTTTTGACAGGTCAGCCCCAATAATCCCACTGGACCGCGGGTATGTATTTTATCAGTGGAGATACCGATTTCTGCACCAAACCCATACTCAAAACCATCAGCAAAGCTGGTAGACGCATTTACCATAACGGATGCAGAGTCTACTTCAGTCATGAAAATACGAGTTTTAGAATAATTCTGACTAACGATTGCATCAGTATGATGTGAGCCATAGTGGTTGATATGGTGAATAGCTTCGTCAATATCACTCATCAATTTAATTGACAGTTTAGGCGACAAATATTCGGCATACCAATCTTCTTCTGAAGCCGCCGCAATCTTATCTGAATAAAGCTGAGACTCTGAACACCCCACTAACTCCACATCCTTAGCTAGAAATTCATTCACCAAATCAGGTAAAACGCGAGCAGCAATATCCTTGTGTATAAGCAAAGATTCCATCGCATTACAAACACCATATCGCCTTGTTTTTGCATTTAGGGCAATACGTGTGGACTTTTCAATATCCGCCTCATCATCAATGTATACATGGCAATTACCATCCAAGTGTTTAATAACAGGCACTTTAGCATCTTTAGAGATTCTTTCTATTAACCCTTTTCCGCCGCGAGGAACAATAACGTCAACGAAATTAGCCATGCTGATAAGCTCACCTACTGCCTCTCGATCCGTCGTATTAATGACCTGCACAGCATGCTCAGGAAGCCCAACAGCATTCAACCCCACAACAATGGCCTCAGCAATAGCTTGATTTGAATAGTAAGCTTCGCTGCCACCCCTTAATATAGTTGCATTGCCAGACTTAAGACATAGACTTGCAGCATCAATCGTCACATTTGGACGAGACTCATACACAATGCCAATAACACCTAAAGGAACCCGCATCTTACCTATTTGAATACCAGATGGGCGATAAACCATATCGGTTATTTCACCAATAGGGTCGGTCAATGAAGCAACTTGCCTCAAGCCTTCAATCATTCCCGAGATTTTCGCATCGTCCAATAGAAGTCGATCAAGTAACGCGGCACTCAAACCTTTTTCAAGACCTGCATCTATATCTTTCTTATTCGCTAATTTAAGTTGAGGTCGAGCATTATCCAACGCAATAGCCATTGCAATTAACGCGTCGCTTTTATCTTGAGTAGAAGCACGCGCCAAAATACGAGAAGCGTCACGAGCTTGTCGACCCACTTGTTGCATATACATTTTTATAGACATACCAGACTCTCAACTTAACAATTAAATTAAACGTTAAAGCAATCCTATTTAGTGTTCACTTTAATGGCACTATACTAACATAAAGCTTTACACTTTCTTTAACCCCTTTAAGCATTTACATGAGGTTTTCTTTGACCTTTCATCCTAGCTACACATTTAACACCATTGGCATCATTCACTCATGCTACACCCAAAAATTTGGCATACCTCGACAACCAGGACTCGTCAATGAAGCAACCTCGACATTAGAGTTGGTAGCGCCATTTAACAGATTAGATACGCTAGAAGGATTAGATCAATTTTCTCACATATGGATACAATTTATTTTCCACGAATGCCTAAAAGAAAACTGGAAAGCAAAAATTCGCCCCCCAAGACTTGGAGGACAAAGTAAGGTTGGCATTTTTTCTACACGAGCAACCTATAGACCAAACCCAATAGGGCTATCTGCCGTAAAGCTTGGGAGAATTTATCAAGAAGGCAAAAAAGTATTTATTGAATTACACGGCGGCGATTTACTGGATGGTACACCTGTTATTGATATCAAACCCTACCTACCCTATTCTGACTCTATTACTAATGCAAAAAACGGGTTTGCGCCAAAACCATCACAAAAAAGAAAAGTAACTTTTTCTCCCTTAGCAACAACCCAATGCCAAGACTACCAGAACAAGACAAATAGAAACATCAGTCAACTAATATCAGAAATCTTATCACAGGACCCAAGACCTTCATATTTGCACAACAAGAAAGGAAAAGAGCATGGTTTTCAACTGTGGGATATAAATATTAGATGGCAAGCCAACCCGACTTACTTTGAAGTACTCAAACTTGAAACCATCTCCTAAACAATTAAAAAGGAACCATATGATTTCCAAAAAAGCATTCTTAAAAGCATACCAAGACGTAAATAAGCTCAATGAAAATACTCAGGATCACAACCCTATCTACAAATCAAAAAGAGACGAAGAGCTCATAAAAGACTACCACTATGCCAAGTTTCAAAAAAACGCCCAAACAATCGCAGAAAACAGCACCCTAAAAGAATTGTTACAAAAAAAAGAATGGACAGAAGAAGATATTGCTCAATTCTTTAATCAACTAAAATAAAAACAATTAAATATCAAACAGTTATCAATTCTATAAGGTTTTTTTCGCCCTATACCAAAGTTATCCACACATTCTGTGCATAGTTTTATTGTCAACCTAAAAAGGAGTTTTCTTGAACATTCCAAGCAAAAAAAATGCGAACACTAGGCCCGCATTTTGCTTTCATTAAAAAATCTTAATTTTGATTTTCTAGTTGAGCTTTGATCAAGTCACCAATTGTAGTTGGACCACTTGTTTCCGCTTGTTGTTTCTCAGAATGAGATTTAAGAGCAGCTTTTTCTTCAGTAGCATCTTTCTGCTTAATAGAAAGAGCAACAGTACGCGCTTTACGATCAAGATTAATGATCGCGGCTTCGATTTTATCGCCTTCTTTCAATACAGATGTAGCATCTTCAATGCGCTCACGGCTCAATTCAGAAACTTTAATTGTTGCCTCAACACCGCCTGCAAGAACAATTACAGCACCTTTAGCATCAACTTCTTTAACAGTACCTTCTACGATAGCGCCTTTGTCGTTTTCAGCGGCGAAACCAACAAATGGATCTTCTTCCAATTGCTTAACACCCAAAGAAATACGCTCACGTTCAGCATCAATAGATAATACAACTGTTTCAAGATTATCGCCTTTCTTATATTGACGAACAGCTTCTTCACCTGTCTCGTCCCAAGAAAGATCAGATAGGTGAACCAGACCATCAATACCGCCTTCAAGACCAATGAACACACCAAAATCAGTAATAGATTTGATTGCGCCAGAGATTTTGTCGCCTTTGTTGTAAGAAGTAGCGAATTCTTCCCATGGATTAGGAGTACATTGCTTAACACCTAGAGAAATACGACGACGTTCTTCATCGATATCTAGGATCATTACTTCTACTTCATCACCAATTTGAACAACTTTAGATGGGTGAATGTTCTTGTTCGTCCAATCCATTTCAGATACGTGAACCAGACCTTCAACACCTTCTTCAAGCTCAGCAAAACAGCCGTAATCAGTAAGGTTAGTAACCTTAGCTGTTACTTTAGTACCTTCTGGGTAACGAGCTTTAATTGCAACCCATGGATCTTCACCCAATTGCTTAAGCCCTAGAGATACACGGTTACGCTCGCGGTCAAACTTAAGAACTTTAACGTCGATTTCATCACCAACAGCAATGATTTCGCTTGGGTGCTTGATACGCTTCCAAGCCATATCAGTGATATGTAGAAGACCATCAACACCGCCAAGATCAACGAATGCACCGTAATCAGTAAGGTTCTTAACGATACCTTTAACTTCTTGACCTTCTTCTAGAGAAGCTAGAAGCGTTTCACGCTCTGCACTGTTAGTTGCTTCCATAACTGCACGACGAGAAACAACAACGTTGTTACGTTTTTGGTCAAGTTTAATAAGTTTAAACTCTAGATCTACACCTTCAAGGTGTGAAGTATCACGGATCGGGCGAACGTCAACCAAAGAACCTGGCAAGAAAGCACGGATATTCGCAATATCAACAGTGAAGCCACCTTTGACCTTACCATTAATAACACCAACAACGATTTCGCTGTTTTCGTATGCTTTTTCAAGTACTTCCCAAGTTTCAGCACGTTTCGCTTTTTCACGAGACAATTTAGTCTCACCGAAACCATCTTCAACAGCATCAAGAGCAACTTTTACTTCGTCGCCGACTTTTAAAGTGAATTCACCGCTTTCGGAAAGAAATTGAACGCGAGGAATAACACCTTCAGATTTTAGACCTGCATGAACAGTTACCCACTCACTATCGATATCAACGATAATACCAGTAACAATCGAGCCTGGAGCCATTTCTACGGTTAACAGGCTTTCTTCAAACAGTTCAGCGAAGCTTTGAGTCATTGTGTTTCCTTTAAATTAGTACGCAAGCGCACTTTAACCGTATTACCAGCCCATACGGGGTAATTTTATGATGATGCAAAATAGATTTGGCTGGTCTCTATTTTGACTGAAACTTTACTTGTAGAGCCTAATTATCATGACACCACAAAAATAATATAGCCGCATTCGCCATAAATAGGAGTTCCCACTCAAGTCAATATCCAGCTATCTATATAATAAGTCGTCTTAATTTACACAACACCCTTTTTCGACACTTCTTTTAGAATAATGTCCACCACTTCTTCAATAGGCATTGAGGTGCTATCTATAACAGTCGCCTCGCTCGCAGGCACAAGAGGCGCGATGGCTCTATTAGCATCACGCTCGTCTCTTTCTTTAATAGAAGCCACCAAATCTTGAAGGTTAACATCCCCACCCTTCTCTTGCAATTGCAAAAAGCGTCGTTTGGCTCTTTCTTCAGCCGATGCAGTGAGAAAGATCTTGACTGTCGCATCAGGAAACACAACAGTTCCCATATCACGACCATCTGCTATCAGACCAGGATCTTGAGCAAACACCCTTTGCCGAAGCAACAACCCCTCTCTCACAGAAGGAATGGATGCCAAAACTGACGCCCGATTACCAACGTCTTCCGTTCGGATAGCTTGGGTAACCACCTCACCTTCTAAAACAATATCTAACTTACCTTCTGAATCTTGTAAAAATTGAATATCTAAATGTTCAGCTAGAACCTGAAGCGTCTCATGATCTTCAATAGACATATCATGATGAGAGACAGCAAGCGCCAATAAACGATACAAAGCCCCACTATCTAAAAGATGCCACCCTAACTTATCTGCCAACAACTGGCTTACAGTACCTTTGCCTGCACCACTAGGTCCATCAATTGCGATAACAGGAGATTGATTTATCATACTACTTCCTCTTTAAAAACTACTGAGTTATTAAACATGGAATACCCAATGACTCAGTAACACGCTCAAACTCGCTAAATTCTTCAAACAACCCAAAACAATCTTGAACCTTAACTACCTCTGAACTTCTTGCCCCTAACGCCATTTGCGCCATAGCCAATAAATAGTCACCCGCACAATCCAACTCACCTCCCTGAGGTGTCGAACCTTCGATTTCAATATAATCATTACCAATCGAGCAGGTAACATTTAATTTCATCAAAGAATCAATTAGGCTTCTTAATCTTTCTTCACACTCAAATGGCAATTTACTTAATCCATTTACTCGGCTTTTTCCTTTTGCAAAAACAGCGGCAACACACACAAAAACCAATTCTTCACGAATCAAAAATGCCTCTTCTTCACTTATCAAAAACGATGATAAAGAAGAAAATTGCACAAGGACACTCTCAGATACTTCAGGAACACAACTAAACGACGACAACGTCATTATATTAGCACCCGATCTCTTCAAAACAGACAAGTACCCTGTCCTTGTACTATTTACAAGAATATTTTCAATCTCTAACCTAGAACCTGGCAAAATAGTCGCTAACAAAATAAGCCATGCCGTCTTTGTAACATCTGCAGGCAAAGTAATATCAGCAGACTTAAGACACCTATCCTCAGGGTAATCAAATGCACGATCCTTTTCAGTCAACTTACAACCAAACGCCGCCATTAAGTTTTCCGTATGATTTCGATTAAATACAGACAAGCCAAAACTCACATCACCAGTAGAATAACAACCAGCCAAAATAGCCGCCATTTTTGCTTGAGAATAAGAACCCTGAATCACAATATCAGACTTCGGAATCTGATCAGGCTTAATATGCACAGGTAAACCTGACGAAGCAGATGAAGACACATCCGCCCCCATTGACCTCAGCACAGGCAAAACATCACTTAACGGTAAGTTTAATAAGTCTCCCTCACCGATTAAAGAAACCTCAAAGTCTTGCCCCGCCAAAACCGGTAACAAAATATATAACGTCGTAGAAGAGTTACCCACATTAATAGGAGCAATCGGCGCTTTTAAACCACGCAAACCTACTCCATGAATTCGTAACTGCCCCTCACCATATTCTTCTATCACAACCCCCATATCCCTAAAGGCTTGAACTGTTAACTTTGCATTAGAGCCAATATCCAAGTTGCTTAATACACTGACCCCCTCTGAAAGCGCAGCCATCGCAATAGCCCTGTGAGACAACGACTTATCACCAGATAAAGACACCCTCCCTTTAACAGATCCCATTACTGGGAATGATATGGATATTGACTTAACATTGATTTCATTTCCAGCCGCCCTTTCCTCAAGCAAACGCATGAAGTGATCTCTAGCAGACTTAGCCCTAGTAAATACACCAAACATTGAAGCACTATCCGAGGCTTCAATCGCTTCTTTCATTTGATCAAGGCGCCCCATGAACTCATTTAATACAACTAAGGTGGCGTCTTTATTTACGAGAAAAACATCCCTCCACATTACAGGGTCACTGGAAGCAATCCGAGTAAAGTCCCTAAAACCACCCGCTGCAAAACGAAATACATCCTGCCTCAGCTCGCTATTTGCTAACGAATCAACCAAGGTGTAAGCAAGAAGGTGAGGTAGATGACTTGAGCCAGCCAACACTAAATCATGATGATCCACATCCATACTGACAACTTCAGCACCAATAGAAGACCAAAACAAATGCAGCCGATCAAGCAACTCCAGATCACTCGCCACCAAAGGAGTAACAATAACCTTGTGATTCTCAAACAAATGTGGGTTTGCAGCTAAAACACCGCTTTTTTCCGCACCCGCAATAGGATGACCAGGAATAAAATTAGCAGGAACAGATCCAAAAATACGCTTCGCTGACTCTATAACACTTGCCTTAGTTGAACCCACATCAGTAACCAATGTGTTTGATCTCAACATTGGGGCAATCACCTCCAATACATGCTCCATGGCCCGCACAGGAGTAGCCAGCAAAATAACATCCATTTTTTCAATCACATCCGGTGTTAACTCAACAGCAAAATCAATAACACCTGTTGAAACACCTAAAGACAGCTCCGTTTCTCGTCGATCGGAGCCATATAATGTCGCCAAACCTCGGTCTTTCAAAGCCTTGGCAACAGAGCCGCCAATCATTCCTAAACCAATAATTAGGACATTACCAAAATTATTTGAAACCTTTAACTCTTCTGGTAACGACAACGCAACCCCCAACCAACAACGTTAATTAAAACAAAAAACGAACAACAGACTAAATTCACACCTACAACACAGCAATAGGGTAAGAACCTAAAACTTTAACTTCTGATGCACACGCTTGAAGTTCTTTAATCAACACCTGAGAAGTTTCGTCTTTATAATGCCCTTCAAAATCGATATAAAAAATATACCCCCACTTACTCATCAATGAGGGTCGGGTTTCCAATCGAGTCATACTGACCCCCAATCTTTTGAAAGGCTCAAGCAAGCTGTACAATGCGCCCGCTTCATTCTTGGCGCCAATAAGGAGGGAGGTCTTATCTTTTCCACTTGCAGGAACCAACTGATGCCCAATAATCAAAAAGCGTGTCGTGTTATCTGGCCTATCTTCAATATTAGAAGACACTTTTGTTAAACCGTACAACTCGCACGCAATTTCACCCGCAATAGCAGCTATAGCACGTCCATTCTGAGCCGACTCAGACACCATTTTTGCCGCTTCTGCATTCGAATTAATGGAAACCCTTTCTGCATGAGGCCAATAACGATCCAACCACGCTCGACATTGAGCCAATGATTGCTGATGCGAATAAATATGAGTAACTTCATCTGGATTTACCGAAGGAGCAACCAATAAATGATGATGAATGCGCTCCTCAACCTCTCCACAGATTTTCAGCTTCGAATCCCTAAAACTGTCAAGAGTATGATTTACCACCCCTTCTGTGGAATTTTCTACTGGAACAACACCATAATTTGCTGAACCAGACTCAACCTCTCTAAACACCTCATCAATTGCTGCCATAGGCGCACTTACAATGGATTTACCAAAATGCTTAATCGAAGCTTGTTGAGTATACGTGCCTTCGGGACCTAAAAAAGCAATTCTCATTGGCTTCTCCAAAGCCAAACAAGATGACATCACTTGCCTAAAAATTCGGGCCATCTCTTCATTACCGAGTGGGCCTGTATTTCTTTCCATTACCCGCCTTAAAACCTGAGCCTCTCTTTCAGGGCGATAAAACACAACGGCTTCGCCCCCTTGATCAGCCAACTTCACTTCTGCAACTTTTTGAGCACATCGAGCTCGTTCATTAATAAGCTGCTGGATTTCATTATCTATTGCGTCAATTCGATCACGCAATAAGGGCAAAGTGACAGGTACGTCTTTATTTTTATCAACCATGTTAGATTATCCGTAGCGCTTTTCAAATGACAACATAAAGTCAACCAGTGCCTGAACCCCTTTAAGAGGCATGGCATTATAAATACTCGCTCTCATTCCACCAACAGAGCGATGACCAGCTAAAGTTTTCAAGCCCGCCGACTCAGACTCCATTAAGAACGCTTTTTCAAGAGACTTATCCACCAGCACAAAAGGAACATTCATTCTAGAACGAGAGTCAGGATGAATTGGATTGGAATAGAATTGGCTTTTATCAATTGTTTTGTATAAAAGCTCTGCTTTTTGAATATTGACAGCCTCCATTGCGGTAACCCCACCCTGCTTTTCTAGCCACTCAAAAACCAAATCAGCAAGGTAAATAGCAAAAGTAGGTGGTGTATTAATCATAGAATCATTGGCAGCTAAATTGGCAAAATTCCAAGTAGTCGGTAATGAACTTTGGCTACGAGCCAACAAATCTTTTCGAATAATACAAATTACAACGCCAGCAGGACCAACATTTTTTTGCGCACCTGCATAAATCATCCCGAACTTACTTACATCGATCTCACGAGACAATATAGTAGACGAAAGATCCGCAATGATCGGCAGGCTTGTTTCTGGAAGGTCCACAAACTCAACACCACCAATAGTTTCATTAGGCGTTATATGCAAATAAGCAGCAGACTCATCTATCACCCAATCTTTAAGAGCCGGAGAGTAGGTATAACCATCCTCTTTTGAAGATGCTACAATACTCACATCTCCATATTTTTTTGCCTCTTTAATAGCCTTTACAGACCAAACACCGGTATCAAGGTAACAAGAGCGGTCAAAACCAACCATTAAATTAGCTGGAATCTGAGAAAACAAAGTCGAGGCTCCACCTTGAGCAAATAAAATTTCGTATTCATCACTGATATTTAGAAGTCTTGATAAACGCTCTTTTGCTGAACGAAGAATAGAGACAAACTCGTCACTACGATGACTCATCTCCATGACAGATACCCCAGTACCATGCCAATCCAACATTTCTCCCTGCGCTTTCAACAACACTTCTTCAGGCAACGCAGCTGGGCCAGAACAAAAGTTATAAACTCGACTCATTCCAACAAACACCTCTTAATCAGAGCTTCAAATCAATAAAAAATGCGGCCTTAGCGACCGCATTTTAAAGTTTATTCGCCTTTTGTATCATTATTTTCAGGCAATTCATTTACCTCAGGAGCAGCACCCTCTCCCTCAGTGACGACAACATCATCAACATTTTCTACGTCATCTATATCTTCATCTTCAACCACTCGCTCAAGACCAACAAGATGCTCGCCTTTGGTTAAGCGTATCAAAGTAACACCTTGCGTATTTCTCCCCTGACAAGAAACTTCTGAAACCCTTGTTCTAACCAGTGTACCTTGATCAGTAATTAAAATAATTTCGTCACTGTCATCAACCTGCTTAGCACCAACCACCGGACCATTTCTATCCGATACCTGAATACCAATAACACCTTGACCGCCACGCCCATAAACAGGAAATTCATCAATCGCTGTGCGCTTACCAAATCCATTCTCACAAGCCGTCAAGACACTCATACCAACTTCTGGAACAATCAAGGAAACCACTTTCGCTTCATTAGCAAGTTTAATACCACGAACACCCGCAGCCGTTCTTCCCATCGGGCGAACATCCGTTTCTTTAAAACGAATCGTTTTCCCAGCAGAAGACACCAACATAATGTCATTTTCGCCGTTAGTGATAGAAACACCGACTAATTCATCCGTTTCATCTAGACTCAAAGCAATCAAACCCGTTGAACGAGGACGAGCAAAGTTCCCAAGAGCTGTTTTCTTAACCGTTCCATTCGCTGTCGCCATAAAGATATAATTACTAGAAGCAACATCATCTGTCTGTCCAGCAGACTCATCACTCTCTTCAGCATCATCCTTAGTTGGCACAATTAAAGGTAGCAACGCAGAAATAGACTCACCCTCACTTAAAGGCAGCAAATTAACTATTGGACGACCTTTTGCATTACGACTAGCAACCGGAATTTCAAACACCTTTAACCAATATACTTTACCGAAGTTACTGAACAGCATAATGGTGTCATGACTACTCGTAACCAAAAGATGATTGATATAATCTTCATCTTTCATACTCGCGGACGACTTACCGCGGCCACCTCGGCGCTGAGCCTGATACTCCACCAATGGCTGCGACTTAGCATAGCCCGTATCAGAAATTGTCACCACCATTGGCGCTTCTTCGATCAAATCCGCAATGGTTAAATCTTGTCTCGACGTTACAATCTCTGTACGTCTTACATCGTTAAATTCTTCTTTTACCGCAACCATCTCATCACGAATTACTTCCATCAAACGCGTTGGATTCGCCAAAATATTCAGCAGCTCACCAATTACTTCAATTAACGCCTTGTATTCATTAAGCAACTTATCGTGCTCTAAGCCCGTTAAACGATGTAAACGTAAATCGAGGATAGCCTGCGCTTGGTCAGGAGATAAATGGTAACTTCCATCATTAAACCCGTATTGGGAGTCCAAATTATCAGGACGACACGCATCCGCACCCGCTCTTTCAAGCATGGCCACTACATCACCCGGCTGCCAACTTTCCGTAATCAACTTGTCTTTTGCTTCAGCAGACGTTGGAGAGGTTCTAATTAACTCAATAACCCGATCAATATTAACCAGGGCAACAGCCAGACCTTCTAAGATATGACCACGTTCACGCGCTTTACGTAATTCAAAAATAGTACGGCGTGTAACAACTTCACGACGATGTTTAACAAAACATTCAAGAATTTGCTTTAAATTAAGCAGTTGAGGACGTCCCTCAACCAGAGCGACCATGTTAATACCAAACACTGACTGCAATTGAGTTTGAGTAAATAAATTATTCACAATAACGTCAGCATTTTCACCACGCCTTAACTCAATAACAATACGCATACCATCTTTATCAGACTCGTCACGTAACTCACTAATACCTTCTAGCTTCTTCTCTTTAACCAACTCAGCAATTTTTTCAATCACTTTTGATTTGTTAAGCTGGTATGGAATTTCAGTAAAGACGATGGCTTGACGATTCGCTTTATCCATATCTTCAATATGATGACGAGCACGCATATAAATACGGCCACGACCTGTTTTATACGCTTCAACAATACCTGCACGACCATTGATGAAAGCCGCTGTAGGAAAATCGGGACCTGGCACAAATTCCATCAACTCATCGATCGAAATCTCAGGATTGTCAACCACCGCCAAACAACCATCAATGACTTCACCCAAATTATGAGGAGGTATATTTGTCGCCATACCTACTGCAATACCGGCAGAGCCATTGACCAGAAGCCCAGGAACTCTTGCTGGTAAAACTTCAGGCATAAACTCGGTACCATCGTAGTTAGGCACGAAATTTACCGTTTCTTTTTCCAAATCCATCAATAAATGATGTGATATTTTTTCCATACGGATTTCGGTATAACGCATTGCGGCTGCATTATCTCCATCAACCGAGCCAAAGTTACCTTGGCCATCGATCAAGGTATATCGCATAGAAAATGGCTGAGCCATACGTACGATAGTGTCGTAAACAGCCGTATCACCGTGTGGGTGGTACTTACCAATTACATCACCAACAATACGTGCTGATTTTTTATAAGGTTTATTCCAATCGTTTTTCAGTTCATTCATCGCAAAAAGAACGCGACGATGCACGGGCTTCAGACCATCTCTTGCATCAGGCAGAGCTCGACCAACAATAACGCTCATTGCATAATCAAGGTATGAGCTTTTTAATTCATTTTCGATGCTAACAGGAATAATTTCTTTGGCTAATTCACCCATAGGTACAACCGATCCTTATGACGTGGGATTTTACAAACCCAATGAATATCTTTTTTTATAAGCGCGGCATTGTATCACAAGCCTCGACAGAACTCCCATATATCCCCCTATGTTTTCCGCTAAAAATACCGCCACTCATACTAAGAGTGTTTTTCATACCATATTCTGATACTTGCAACATATCGCTCAAACAAAAAAACATTAATATCAAGAAAAAGCCTGAGTAACTTGGTAGAACATTCTTGAAACGCTATAATTAAAAAATCTTTATAAGGGCGCGCCATGAGCAACCAACTTAAAACCATTTGGGTCGACACGATCATTTCTCCAGAGTGGATCGCAACAGCGTCCCATCAAGGACTTCTAACCAACCATAGCGTTATTATAAACGACAGCACCATATTGGATATCATTCCAACTAGTGACGTTCAAACACAGTACCAAAGCAATGACCATTTCATTCTCGAAAACCAAATACTAACACCGGGGTTTATTAACACTCACGGACACGCTGCCATGACTTTATTTAGAGGCTTTGCAGATGATTTACCTCTAATGACTTGGCTACAAGAACACATCTGGCCAAACGAATTCAAATGGCTTTCTTCGGGCTTCACTACAACAGGCTCAGAATTGGCCATTGCTGAAATGATTAAAAGTGGAACCACCACATTTAGTGACAATTATTTTTTTTCAGACGACGTTGGAGAAGTCGCCATAAGAACAGGCATTCGAGCTCAACTTTGCCCAACCATTTTATCCATGCCTACTGCATGGGCAAAGACCACGGATGACTATCTCCAACGAGCAATTGACACTCACCATAAATTTAAAGACTCACCATTGGTAACGGGAGCTCTTGGGCCTCACTCGCCGTATGCTCTTTCTGACAAAGATCTTGAAAAGGTAGCCATGCACTCACAAGATTTAGACTGCATGGTTCAAATGCATGTGCACGAAACAGAGGACGAGATAAAAGACTCCTTAGCACAATATTTTTGCAGACCCTTAGCACGACTTGAACGAGTAAGCCTATTGAACAGCCGTTTACAAGCCGTACACATGACTCAATTAACTGAGTTTGAAGTTGAGTTAATTGCTAAAAACAACGTAAACGTGCTCCACTGCCCCGAATCCAATTTAAAATTAGCTAGCGGCTTCTGCCCAGTAAACTCCTTAATGCAGTCTGGCATAACCGTCGCTCTTGGAACAGACGGTGCCGCCAGCAACAATGACCTAGACATGCTAGGAGAAATGCGCACCGCATCACTTCTATCAAAGGCCGTTGCACAAGACGCCACCGCGTTGAGTGCTGAAAATACACTTAAAATGGCAACAATAGAAGGCGCAAAAGCACTAAAAATAGACCAAAAAACAGGCTCAATTGAGATTGGTAAAGCAGCAGATCTATGCGCCACAGCATTAAGTGAATTTGCTAATATGCCAATCTACAGCCCAATATCACAACTTATTTACACGGCAACAAGAGACCAAATCACGCATGTCTGGGTCGCAGGAAAATTACTATTAAACAAAAAAGAACTTACAACCATCGACTGTGATGCATTAAAAGAAAATGTCAGCATGTGGCATCAGAAAATCCGTTATCCAAATCCAGTCGGCGATTAGTTTAAGACCCTTTGTCGAATAAAAACATTTGAGTTTTTAGCTTTCTTATTAGGTATTTAATCATGACCACAGAAACACAAAATGTAGATTTAAATGAAATCGCTAAGTTTGAAGCACTAGCAAGCCGCTGGTGGGACAAAGAAAGTGAATTCAAACCATTACATGAAATCAATCCCTTAAGAGTGAATTACATCAATGAATCCGCTCAACTTAAAGACAAAAAAGTCATTGATGTTGGCTGTGGTGGTGGAATTTTATCTGAGGCGATGGCTCAACTTGGTGCAAATGTAAAAGGCATAGATATGGGTGAAGCCCCTTTAGGCGTTGCTCGCTTACACCTTCTGGAAAGCCAACTCGATGTAGACTACGAACGCATAACAGCAGAAGAAATTGCAGATCGCGAGACAGAACAATACGACGTAGTAACTTGTCTAGAAATGCTTGAGCACGTTCCCGATCCAGACTCCATCGTTGCGGCCTGCATGAAACTCGTAAAACCTGGTGGTTTTGTGTTCTTTTCAACAATTAATCGTAATCCAAAAGCTTACTTATTTGCGGTTATTGGCGCCGAATATGTACTTAATTTATTACCTAAAGGCACTCATGATTACGCCAAATTCATTCAACCAGCCGAACTAAACAACTACGCAAGGAAATCAGGTTTAGAGGTCGAAAACCTCATTGGTATGACCTACAACCCTTTAACTAAAATCTATAAACTTAACGAAAAAGACGTTTCCGTAAATTACCTTATGAGAACACGTAAACCATTAAGAAATAAATAATATTATTCGTTCGAATTTTTAAAGAGTAAGGAATATTTATGCTCGATTATCAAGCACCTAATGACTTATTAAACGATAAGGTTATTCTTGTAACTGGTGCAGGAGATGGCATCGGACGCTCAGCGGCCTTACATTATGCGGCTCATGGCGCTACCGTCATTTTATTAGGTCGCACCACAAAAAAGCTTGAAGATGTATACGATGAAATAGAATCTCACGGATACCCTCAGGCAGCAATCGTCCCCCTTAATTTAGACACTGCAGCCGAACACGATTACATTGAAATTGCCAATACAATTCAAGCGGAATTTGGCCGAGTTGATGGTATTCTATTCAACGCCAGCATTTTAGGTGATCGTACAGGGCTATCAAACTACGAACCCAGTACATTTGATCAAGTGATGAGAGTCAATGTAAGCAGCCAATTTTTAATGACTCAAACACTCATGCCCTTATTGCTGGAAGCGCCTGAGGCATCCATTGTTTTTACTACATCCAGTGTGGGTAGAAAAGCACGTGCTTATTGGGGAGCGTACGCCATATCTAAGTTTGCTACAGAAGCCATGATGCAACTACTTGCCGACGAATTAGAAAATACGTCAAATGTTCGAGTAAACGCCATTAACCCTGGAGCGACACGAACCAACATGAGAGCAAGGGCTTTTCCAGCAGAAAACCCAGCATCCGTAATGGCTCCTGATGACTTGATGCCTCTTTACCTTTATCTAATGGGAGAGGACAGTAAAGACATTAATGGCCAGTCAATCGACGCTCAACCCGCTCGTCAGGTCTCCTCATAAAACTGACCTTTTTAAGATAAAGAACATTAACAGAGCGCATTCTTTTTATGTTCTTTATCTCCAAAAAAACCTTGCCTATGATTTAGTTGGAAAACTCATCTTTTATCATTACTTTTTAAGAACATGCTATTTATTCTGTAAAAATAACCACTTAAAGAGCTACACAGACATTCTTCATTGCTGTACTCTAAAACCATGAAAAATTTTTACATATTTACCCCCATCATTTTATTTATATTTACGCTTTATATCATCAACCAAAATACTGCATTCGCTAACCCCCCCTCACCCACAAAACACACTCAAATGACTAAAATAAATCAAAGTATAAATGACAAAAACCACTATAAAAGCATTACCTTAAAAAACGGCTTACTCGTTCTTTTAGTATCAGACCCCAAAGCAGAGAAATCAGCCGCATCACTCTCTGTGAACGTCGGTTCTTATCAAGATCCAAAAGGACAAGAAGGGCTCGCTCATTTTTTAGAACACATGCTTTTTTTAGGTACTGAAAAATACCCTGATGCAGCATCCTACCAAGCCTTTATTACCGAAGGTGGTGGATCAAACAACGCCTACACAAGCAACGACACGACGAATTTCTATTTCGACATTCAAGCAGACGCTTTTCAGGGTGCGTTAGATCGATTCTCTCAGTTTTTTATCAGCCCTCTTTTTAGCAAAGAATTTACCGACAGAGAAAAAAATGCCGTTCACTCTGAATACCTTGCCAAAATCAATGATGACTCTAGACGCTCAAACCAAGCATTTAAAACACTACTCAATCCAAAGCACCCACAAAGCAACTTCAGTGTTGGCAGCCTAGAAACATTAAAAAACCACCCCAACCTGGATCTTCAAGTACAACTTAAAAGGCTCTTCGATACCTACTACAAAGCCAATAACATGGCGTTAACCTTAGTTTCAAGTCAATCAATAACAGAGCTAGAAGAGTTAGCAACACACTACTTTAGCAACATAAAATATTCTGATGTAAAGACAGGTTTAATCGAAACCGTTCCTGACGAGCCTTTAACATTAAAAAACGCCCCATCCATACAATTTATTCAACCTATTGGAGACATTCATAAACTGCAATTTTTATTTCCAATACCGTCACAGCTGTCAAAATACCACAGCAAACCCAGTCAATACTTAACTTACATTTTAGGCCATGAAGGTGCAGGGTCACTACTTTCTTACTTAAAACACAAAGGGCTTGCTAATGCTTTAGGCGCCAGCAGTGGCTCACCATTCGCAAAGCAACAGTTTTTGACCGTTAGTATGCGCCTGACAGACAAAGGTATAATCCAAATAGACGATGTTTTAAGTGCTTTCTCCCACACTTTAAACACGCTAAAAAACACCCCAATCCAACCACTTTATTTGGATGAGAGCAAAACGCTAAGCCATCTAGCATTCAACTATTATGACTACATTCACCCAATTAGGCTGGCATCTATATTATCAAGTCGCCTTTTACGCTACCCAGTAGAAGACGTTATCTCCTCTTTTAAAATTAGCAGCGTAGCACAGACAACAGACATTAAAGAGTTGATGTCATTCCTCACATTCGACAATCTGTTTATTCAGTTAATTACTAAAGAGCACTTCCCACAAAACTGGTCTGCTCATCCTTTAATCTGGGAAACCGAACACTGGTACCAAAGCAAATACACTAATTTTAAACCCAATGACTACCTTAAGGATTTATTTAATGCACCCAAGAAAATTGGTCAAATCTCTTTGCCAGAAGCGAACCCTTACCTGCCGGAAGATTTATCCACTATAAATGAATTCGATGAGCATCCAAGGTTAATATTTCAAGTGCCAGGAATTACCTATTGGCATCGCTCCGACAACCGATTTGATAAACCTGAAAGCAACCACTTTTTAGCCATCCGCTTTAAAGGTGCCGCCGACACAGCTGAACATTATTTACTCAATCGTTTACTCACAAGACTTTTTGACGAATCTATGAGCGAACAAACCTACTTACCTTATGTTGCGGGTCTAGGCTATCGTATTTATCCGCACCTTAACGGTGTAACGATCAATACAAGCGGCTACTCAAACAAACAGTTTGACTACTTAAAATGGCTTTTAGAAGCATTCCTAGCGTTCACCCCCTCCGAGGAACGCTTTAATGAAATCAAACAACAATTAACCAAAGACCTTTCAAATCAGATAAATACAGCCCCCTATCAATTGGCCATATCAAAGCTTTCAGATCTTGTAATCGAAGGAAGCACGACTATCGATGAAATGATAGCAGCACTGCCCTCACTTAACTTTCAAGACTTACTTGAGTTTATGGCCACCAGATTTCAATCTTTCAATCTTGTGGCTTTTAGTAATGGCAATGTCACCAATCAACAAAGCCATGACTTTGCTCAAATACTGCTTTCAATGAATAAGCCCCGTCTAAACACTCTTGAAAGTATTGACAATGAAGCAGCGACATTTTCCCAAGCAGATAGACTCACTCGTCAATTTGAAGCAAGCAGTGAAGACCAATCTGTTTTATATGTAATTAGAGAAGCCAATGGACTAACTTTAGACGATGAACTAAAAAGCAAAATGCTATTTGCAATCAACAATCAACTTTTCTCCAATAAATTCTACAGTTCATTAAGAACCAAACAACAATTTGGCTATATAGTCAGCACTCATAATTTTGTTATGCAAAACGTACCCAGCCTCGCTTTCACTGTTCAATCTCCCACTCGCAGTAACACAGACATCGTTAATGCCATTGAGAGGTTCATTGAAAGCCAGCATATTGAAATTCAAAACCTTCATGAGGATTACTTCAATAAAGCCAAGTCAACCATTATGAAAAGCCTGGTTAGAGAGTCAAAAAGCTTAAAGGAAACAACCGGAAGAGACTGGCGCGAGATTGCAAAACTGGCCCCTGACTTTCAAAGGAAAGAGCGGCTTATTGAAACGTTAAACTCAATTGATATTGGTGAATTTCAAGCATTCTACAAAGATAAAATACAAGACGGTAACGCGACTCGAATAGTGATTCATAACCACCCATTGGATACAGAGAAACTGCACTCTAAAAACTGGACTCCGTTATAGTCTACATTGCCATCCAGATAACACCTGAGCAGTCAACTCAGGTGTCATTCAAGAATCACTTCCCCTAACCGCCGCTTATACAAAAAGAAGCATGCGTACCTTTTCTTCAATATCTTCTATCAACTCTTGCCCTAAACACCAATCCCTGACGTAAATCAAATAACCACTTTGCTCTCTTTAATGATGGAAAGCTTTCAGGTAAATTGCCTTAACGAAGGTATCATCGCCCAAGTAGAGAAAGTTGGAATAGACGCGACTGGCACTTATCTTTTTATTCTGAAACCTGATGATTCTAGCTGGAAAATAGCGACAGATATGTGACACCAACACGTTAAAAATTAAAAACATGCCCTGTAAATCAAATTATTACAGGGCGTGTTTATTAAGCAACATTCAAGCGCTTCATTGCGGCCTTACTTGGGTGCATCAATAACCAAAATTTCACTTTCTTCAATAACATTAATTCGCATAGTAGACAGATCAGTAACCTCAGCGCCATCCCCTTTATTCAAAAGGATACTTGTCTCTCCAGCCGTAATTTCAAAACGTCCGCTTGATGCTAAAACGTACGCTTGATGAGTAACATTATGCTCAAAACTGGAGCCTTTAGACGTTTTACCACCAAAAATACGAGCCTCTTGATGAATAAAAAGCGTACTCTCTTTATCTTCTGGATAGCCAGACACCAATAGACTTAATCCATTATCATTAAACACACTTGGAAATGTTTTTGAATCCCACCTAGGTGAAACATTTTTTTTATTTGGTTCGATCCAAATTTGATAAAGCGTTAATGGGTCTTTTGATAGATTATATTCTGAATGAACAATACCGGTTCCAGCACTCATTACTTGCACTTCACCGTTTTGAGTGACGCCTTTGTTTCCCGCATTGTCTTCATGCGTTATGGAACCGCTTCTAACAAAAGTGATAATTTCCATATTATTATGAGGATGAGGAGGAAAACCCTTACCAGGTTCCACCCAATCATCATTTATCACCCGTAATGCGCCGAATTTCATACGGCTAGGGTTATAATAATGAGCAAAACTAAAGTGATGATTTGCTTTAAGCCAACCATGATTGGCTTTACCTAACTGCTGAAAAGGAATGTGCTTTATCATACTCACCTCCTAGTTAAATTTATTAGCCCGGTTATGAGGCAAATCAAATCGCTGTTGTGGCCCTAGAGGAACAATTAATGTTGGGTTGATTGTTTTATGACTCGCATAATAATGACGTTTGGTGTATTCCAGATCAACGGTTTCCGCAACACCTTCCACCTGAAACAACTCTCTTAAATAATTACTAAGATTCGAGAAATCCTTCAATTGATTTCGGTTGCATTTGAAATGGCCATGATAAACCGCATCAAAGCGAACCAAAGTCGTAAATAAACGCCAATCTGCTTCGGTTAACGTGTCTCCAACTAAATAACGCTGTTTTGATAAAAGCGATTCTAACCAATCCAAACTTTCAAACAATTCATGATAGGCAAAATTATAAGCATCTTGAGTGGTTGCAAAACCCGCACGATAAACACCATTATTAATCGTGTCATACACTCGTGCATTCACCTCATCAATTTTGCCCCTAAGCGCCGAAGGGTAATAATCATCTTGATTGCCCGTTACATCATTAAAAGCGGTATTCAATATACGAATAATGTCACTTGATTCATTGTTTACAATCGTATTGGTTTTCTTATCCCAAAGCACAGGAACCGTCACTCGCCCTTCATAATCAGGAGCGGCCTTAAGATACAGTTGATAAACGTAATCCAAATTAAACAATGGATCCCCTTTATCACCCAGTTCCCAACCATTTTCCAACATCTCTGCCCTAACAACACTGACACTAATAACATCTTCTAGCCCTTTGAGCGCCCTGAATATAAGAGTCCGGTGAGCCCAAGGACAAGCAAGAGAAACATACAGATGATATCGGCCACTTTCTGGCGGATACTGATGACCTTCCTCAGAAGAAATAGTATGCCTAAAACGACTTGCCTGCCTTTCAAAGTTACCTTTTGAATTTTTTGTGCTGTACCACTGATCAACCCATTTACCTTTAACAATTAATCCCATGACGAACTCCAAATAAAGAAGAATGAAAAATCACACTGTAAATACATAACAATCAACAAAATCTAACGATTACTTAATACCGTATCCACGGAATAACGACCGCCACCTTGAAAAACCAATGCAACACTCATCGCTAATAGAGCCAAACCAAATTCATAACCATTATTAGCCATAAATAAACCATTGCTAATGTGTACCGTTAAAATTGCAACCAACATCGTTAGGGCCAATACCAAAGCAGAAGGGCGTGTTAACAGCCCTAGAATCAACATAATACCGCCAAAAAATTCAGCACTTCCAGCCAGCAATGCCATTAAAAAGCCTGGGGCAATCCCCATCGACTCCATCCATTGACCCGTCCCTTCTAAGCCGTAACCACCAAACCAAGCAAATAATTTCTGAGATCCGTGAGCGGCAAAAATAACACCTGCAATAACACGTAGGATTAATGCAGAAGAAGTGATTTCTGTTTTCAAAATAGCCATTACCATTGATGCATTCATAACTTATCTCCTAAGACATCGTTGTTAATTCAATTAAGATGAAGCCATTATAAGTATTGTAATTTCATTCAATAACCTCTACTTTTAGAACAAACCATTCAATTTTTTTGAACAATTGTCTTCCACTGTCTATATCAACAGCAAAACAACCATAGGAATAAACATGAATACAGCACCATTGACACTCGAGTCGCTGCTTGTTTTAGACGCTATAGATAGGAGAGGTAGCTTTGCCTCTGCGGCCGAGCAACTAAATAAAGTCCCTTCTGCCCTTTCTTACATTGTACAAAAGCTGGAAGAACAAATTGGCGTTACTCTTTTTGTACGGCAAGGAAGACGCTCTGTATTAACACCAGCAGGGCAACATTTATTAGAAGAAGGTCGCAAGGTCCTAAGCGCTGTCAGTAAAATTACGGAACAGACACAAACCATTGCTCATGGTTGGGAACCTAAGATTCGAATTGCAATCGACTCAATTTTAGACAACAAAATCGTCTTTGAGGTCATTGCACGCTTCTTAAGTGAGCACCCTTCTATTGAGATAGACATTAGGGAAGAAGTAATGAACGGAGCATGGGAAGCACTCATTCGAGACGACGTTGATTTAGTCATAGGTGCACCTGCCCCCATACCAAATCAACAAGGTATCCAGGCTGTACAAATAGGCAAACTGGATCAATTGCTTGTAGCAAACGCAAGTCATCCTATTTTCCAGCACAAACAACCACTAAGCAAAGCAGATATTCGTCAATTTCGTACCGTTGTTGTGCATGACTCAGCCAAATCCGAAATCCCTTGGTCAAATAATTTGATTGAAAACAGCCAACATTTTTTTGTCACCTCTGTTGCACAAAAAATTGATGCTCTTGTTGCAGGCATCGGCATTGGATTTCTTCCGAAAGACCGAATTCAACAACACCTTGAAAATGGACAGTTAGTTAGCCTTCTATTTTCCGAAAATGTTCAAATGGCAAATTTATTTATGGCATGGAAAATAGTCAATCATGGAAAAGGGCTTCAGAATTTAAAACACTCTCTTGAAAAAGCATTTCAAAAACGATAAAGAGCACCTTAAAAAATAGGCGCACTGAAAATAGCTCTTATTTACATCTAATACGGCTTTAATCTCTCTTTTAGAAAGTTATGTAATCTCGTGTAGTTTTTTATTTTTCGTATTTAAAGCATGATATTCTTTGATCTTCCTACCTTTTTTGTCACTTTTATAAAACCTTATCTCGTAAAATCACCAACATTATCTTTACATAAATTAACAATTGAACATAATTAGACGTAACAATTATTCTTTAACTTCTCGAAATAAGGTTTTGTATGGACTTTTTCAAGGATCGTCCAATCGGACAAAAAATTGGCAGCGCTGTTGGAGTAATTATTCTTCTTCTTATAATTTCATCCACATTTGGAATGTTAAGAGTATCTTCTATCGGACACGAGTTAAAAACGGTTCACTCAGAAGACATCCCTCTGACAGCTCTAATCTCAGACATAACCATTAAGCAGCTAGAAAAATCTATTGCCTTAGAGAAAGCTTTTCGAATTGCTGGTATTACCAGCTCCGAAGAATCGGTTTCAGATTTAACCAACACCATTAAACAACTTGCGATTGAGATTGATCTAGAGATAAAACAAGGTGAAGCCATTTTAGACATTGCTAAGACACACGCAATCTCAAAAGAGCTTGAAAAAGAACTCATTCATTTAAAAAAAGTATTGCATAGCATTGAAAATGAGCATATTAAATTCAAGGGTCAAGTAGAGGTAATTATTGCAAAATTGCTTCAAGGTGAATCTATTAACGCTCAAAGCGTCATTCAATTAGAAAGCGCACAACACCTTCTAAATAACCATTTAGAGGAATTATTAGTAGAAATTGCAAACATGACTAAACATGCCCTGGAAACAGCCATACACCATGAAGAAGCAGCACTTAATGAAATGTTTTGGATTAGTATTATTTCTGTTATCACAGGGTTAATTTTGGGCATTACGATTACTCGCTCTATTACCAAACCTCTTCGTTATGCAACAGCTGTAGCAAAACGTCTTTCTGAAAAAGATCTCACGGTTCAAGTGGAAGTTAAATCTAGAGATGAAACAGGGCAATTACTGAGTGCAATGAGCATCATGACTCAGAACTTATTAGACATGGTTAATGAGATTGCTACCGCGTCAGAACAATTAACCAAATCTACTCACGAAGTCACCACGATCACCACACAAACAGCCAGCAATATACTCATTCAAAATAGAGAATTAGAACATGTTGCTGTCACCATGAATGAAATGAGCAGTTCAATACAAGAAGTCGCCACTAACGCTCAAGAAACATCACTTACTACCAATCAAGCAAAAGAACATGCTTTAATCGGTCGAGACACAGTAAACCAAGCAAGTAACTCCGTAAATACACTGGCGAATGAGTTTGAAGACATCAAATCCACTGTGGAAAACTTAGAATCTGAAACAAGTAATGTGGACGCTATCTTAGAAGTCATTACAAGTATCGCAGAACAAACCAATTTATTGGCTTTAAATGCCGCAATTGAAGCGGCTCGTGCAGGAGAGCAAGGAAGAGGGTTCGCCGTTGTCGCTGATGAAGTACGCACACTAGCAAGTCGAACTAAAGATTCCATCACCGAAGTACAACACACAACCAATAGGCTTAAAGATGAAGCAAAATCATCAAGCAATGCAATGGAAGAAGGCCATAGACGAACACAAGCTACTGTACTACTATCAACCAAAGCAGAGGGATCCATTGAAGAAATCTACTCCGCAATAAACAGCATTAGTAACATGAATTTGCAAATTGCCAGCGCAGCAGAGCAACAAAATGCGGTAACAGAAGACGTTAATATGTCCATTACTCGCTTGAATGATGCAGCAAAAGAAAATTCAATGGGGGTTTCTATGGTCAGCCAAGCAACGGCAGAGATTGCTGCATTATCCGTAAGCTTAAGAAACCTCATCAACCAATTTAAAATTATTTAACGACCAGACAACAGGTACGTATGATACAGACAAGAGACGTCAAAAACTTGAGTCACCAAATCTTGTGTATTATGAGATTCAGCCACCTATCAGTTTTTCCAGTAACGCATCCTCATTTTGATCTTCGGTGTCGCCCTTCGTCGGATCATCGCTACCAAGAATTTGTACACCAGGAACATTTTCAGGAATAACGGGATCATCCTCTGCCGCTTTTTCTTCTGTTTGATTAGCCGCTCTGTCTTTATTAATTTTATCCAATTGATTTCCAAACACACCAATTTCTGGCATTAACTGTAAACGCTTAGCTTGAATCTCAGCAGGAATATTGCCTGTAAACAGAACAGTAAAAGGAGCATCTTTTGTTCTACGATTTACTTCTCTATAGATTTTTTGCTCTCGTTCAGCAATCTCGGATTCTTCTAGATAAAACCGACCGTTTGTTTTAGAGCCAACGACAACATTTGGCCCTAGTGTAAATTCCTTTTTCTTCTCAGCAGGTACTATGGATACTTCAGGAGGAGAAGCAATGACAATTTGATGCTTGCCACTCACCACCTCACTACCATAAATAACATCGACGTCCCTTACAATGACCTTCTGAGGAAAAGCATAAGGAGATGCGACCATACCAAAAACAAAACAAGTGTTGATAAAAGAACCTTTATGACAGTAGAACCATCGACTCATTTTACTTTCATCCAAAAAAACACAACATTTAGAATAGTAAGTTATCTTTCAACAATAAAAAAGGAGCAAGTGATCATCACTGGCTCCTTTTTCTTCGCTCTACAGCATCAAAACAAAATATTTATCTCTGCGTTATAAAGTAATAACATCGAACTCAACTTCAGGGCTCACATCCGCTTGATAATCAACACCATCAACACCGAAACCAAACAGTTTCAGAAATTCGTCTTTGTACAACTGATAGTCTGTCATTTCAAACAAGTTTTCAGTTGTCACTTGAGGCCATAAATCACGACATGCGGCTTGAATATCATCACGCAATTCCAAGTCATCTAACCGAAAACGATTGGATTCGTCTGTTAACGTTTCTGGAGACAAGTTATTAAACAAGCGCTCAGAGAACATACGGTTAATTTGATCCATACACCCTTCATGAACACCCTGCTCTCGCATGATTTTGAAAACCATCGCCAAGTACAAAGGCATAACTGGAATAGCCGATGACGCTTGTGTAACGACTGATTTCAATACCGCAACATTGGCACTGCCACCTGTTTTAGACAGTTCAGCATGAATTTCAGACGCCGCGCGATCCAAATCTTCTTTGGCTTTACCCAACGCACCATGCCAATAGATAGGCCAAGTAATGTCTGAGCCAATGTAAGAATACGCCACGGTGCGTGCACCATCCGCTAAAACACCCGCAGATTGAAGTGCCGACATCCAAAGTTCCCAATCTTCGCCACCCATAACCACTTTAGTTGCTTCGATTTCTTCTTCTGTAGCGGGTTCAATTTCTGCATCAATAATGACATTTTTGTTCGTGTCGATGGCAGTGGAGCGGTATGCTTCTCCAATAGGCTTTAATACGGAGCGGACGACCTCTCCAGTTTCAGGTAATTTTCGTACTGGCGAAGCCAACGAATAAACGACCATATCAATTTGACCTAGATCTTCTTTAATTAACTCGATTACTTTTTCACGGGCTTCATTTGAAAAGGCATCACCGTTAACGCTTTTTGCATACAAGCCAGCTTCATGGGCATATTTATCAAAAGCCGCCGCATTATACCAACCCGCAGTCCCCGTTTTCTTTTCAGTTGCAGGCTTTTCAAAGAAAACACCTAATGTCGCAGCACCAGAGCCAAAAGCAGCCGCAATTCGTGAAGACAAACCATAACCACTTGATGAACCAATCACGAGCACTTTTTTAGGGCCGTTTTCGATTACTCCTTTTTGTTTTGTTTGCTCGATTTGCGCTTTCACATTCAAATCGCATCCAGTTGGATGCGTTGTCGTGCAAATAAAACCTCTGATTTTGGGCTGTATTATCATATAAAAATCTCATGTTTAGTTGAGTAAATCCCACACTTGAAAAGCAAACATAACGTATCCTTATTTCCCAAGCGTGCAAGTTAGTGGCTCATAATACAATAGTGCTAGGGAGATGTCCCAATTTGTCTTTTCAAACCTAAATCTCGTCCTTCAATAAGCGTATTTTTGCAAATAAAACCTCACCTTCTAAAGCACAACTATCAATACAATCAAAAGCCAGAGTTACTCAACCAATAAGACAATCAGCTCTTTTATACAGTAATAGACCCTATCGGCGAGCAACAAAGCTTAATTCCTCAAAAAGGTAAGATAAAAGTATTGAGCTTAGTGGTCTTACCAATTATGATTTTATGCAATACAATCAAAAAATAGGCAGCAGTATGTCTCGCACACTTCCATTCCAAGGAAAGCTTTCAGACCTCATCACCAAAGAGTTGGAAACCATGATGATAGAAGGTCTATTAAACCCTGGAGATCGCTTACCCCCCGAACGAGAGCTCGCAGAACGCTTCGATGTGTCGCGCTCTTCACTGCGTGAGGCCATCCAAAACTTAAAAGCAAAAGGAATGGTGATCGGCAGGCAAGGCGGAGGGAATTACATAAGTGACAATTTAGGCAGTGATTTACGTGACCCTCTTTTACAAGCCATGTCTACTCACCCTGAATTTCGCTATGACTTACTAGAATTTCGGGACGCACTTGAAGGCATTTCTACTTACTATGCAGCCATTCGCAGTACCGATGAAGACAAGAGGAAATTAACCAAAGCCTACAAAGCACTGGTTGAAGCCAATACACTCAAAGACCCAACATCAGAATCCAAGCTTGATGCAGAGTTTCACCTCACCATTGCCGAATGCGCTCATAACTCCGTCATGCTGCACACCATGAGAGCCTTATTTCAAATGCTGGCTCAAAGCATCTCATCCAATTTGGAGTATTTATTTCAACATTCCGAAGCGCGTGGAAAAGTTATGGAGCAACACACCACCATTTACAAAGCCATTATGAACAGCAATCCACAAGAGGCCAAAGCCGCCATTCATCAGCATTTATCTTACGTTGAAAATATTTTACTCGAAGTAAGCCGTCTAGAGTCTCGCCGACAACGAGCCTTACAACAAGCCAATCTTCTTCGTTAATTCACAACATAACGCATAACCATGTGTACTGAAAAACACAAAATACCCCCTTTTTATAACCACTATTAACGAAAGAGCATACTGTGAACATTCTTGTTATTGGCTATGTATGGCCAGAACCAAATTCCTCTGCGGCGGGTAGCCGTATGATGCAATTATTAACCAGTTATCGCGCCCAAAACTGGTCAATCACTTTCGCCAGCCCCGCGCAAAAAACAGAGCACATGATAAATTTAGACATCCTTGGCATTACCTCGGTTGCGATTGAATTAAATAACAGCAGCTTCGATGACTTTATTCAAGAACTCGCTCCTGACATGGTGATGTTTGACCGTTTTATGATGGAAGAACAATTTGGTTGGAGAGTTGAAAAACATTGCCCTGATGCACTACGCTTACTCAATACCGAAGACCTACACAGCCTACGTCAAGCCAGACATCAAGCCATCAGACAAAACAAAACATTTGATATTCTGGACATGCATAATGAACATACTGTTCGAGAAATTGCCTCCATATTCCGTAGCGATTTAACCTTAATGATTTCCGATAAAGAAGTGGAACTGTTAACAACACACTTTAGCGTCCCTGCAACACAGCTATATGCCCTGCCATTTATGCTTCATATGACAACCAAAGAGGATCGTCAACAACGTCTCACCTTTAGTGAAAGACAACATTTCATCAGTATTGGAAACTTCCGCCACGCACCTAATTGGGACGCTGTTTTGCAACTCAAAACCGAGATTTGGCCTCTCATACGTAAAGCGTTACCCACCGTAGAAATGCATATTTATGGCGCTTACCCCCCCCCTAAAGCCACACAACTTCATAATGTAAAACAAGGATTCCATATCAAGGGTTGGGCAGAAGACGCCAAAGCGATGATGCATCAAGCTAGAATTTTACTTGCCCCCCTCCGCTTTGGAGCCGGTATAAAAGGGAAATTGGTTGAAGCCATGGAAATGGGCACTCCCAGCATAACTACGGAAATTGGAGCAGAAGCGATGCACGATAACCTTCCTTGGAACGGTGAAATAATAGATAACCCTATCGATTTTGCTAATGCCGCCATCGCGTTATATCAAGATCAAGGGAAATGGCAAGAATGCCAAAAAAATGGTGAGGCCATATTACAGAAGAAATACGACATAACACAGCTTGAAGCTCCTTTCATCCAACGCTTACTACAGCACAAAAGCGAACTATCAAGCATACGAAAACAAAATTTTATGAGCATGATGCTCCGTCATCATAGCCTTAAAAGCACACAGTACATGTCACAATGGATTGAAGCGAAAAACAAACACATCACGGAAAATACACAATAAAAAACTCATCTCTACAGACTATAAAGCCATTTTCTCACATTCTAGTCAGTGGTTTTTATAGTTGCACATCCCCACTTGTTTTAAGACGTTCTATAAAAAAATAAAATTCGTACTCGTATTTTCAGACAAATGATGCTTAATCATATCAAAATCCACCTAACCCTAGTTTGGCGATTTGAGCGACGTAAAAAAGCGAGTAAATTATGTGAGCTAGATTTAGCTTCCACTTCTTATAGATTAGTTTTATTCACCTATCAGGGTATTATTAATCGTTTGTCTTATCCACCCAGTGTTTCTACTATAACACCACTGAAAGAGAGAACGTTCTTAACCTAAAACCTAGGAGTACTACTAATGAACACTGAAAAAACACTTGTGCAATTATTAGAAAACATCGATACAAACTACATGTCTGAATTTGAAAAAGCCAAAGCAATTGCCAACGCTGAACGTGCAGAAGCAATCAGTGACGGAATTATTTTTGCTGTCCGTGCCATCAAACAATTCACTATTAACATCAAAAATGTTCTGACTCACATGTCGCCAAAAGGTCAACAAGCCTAAATACTGAACAGATACGATACAAAAGAGAGGTACGGTAAGATTTTCTAAAAGAATATCCACTTAGAAAACAGCTTACTTTACCACCAAGGTGAAAGCGCTAGAATAAAAACATCAACGCGCACCTTCCACCTTTCAAAACTACCCAAAGCTTCATTGTCACTATTTGAACGCCTTAACGTCCACACCTCCCAATAAAACAATTCAATTCAGAAACAGATCGAATCACATGCAAGGTTTTGTCTGTCGACAGACTCTCTAGCTTTTGTAGAAAATCATCATTCCAAAAAGTTGGGCTCAGTTTCAGCATTTTATAACTGGCCAATGTTCCTTTTAACATTGAGCTGCCATCTGGCCAGCCTTCGGGCTTTACAAACACGCTTTTTAACAGACGCTTTGTCACTAGCCAATAACTAACCGCATAAGGTAAATCGATATAAATCACGGTATCAGACGCATCGAGCCGTTCGTAGAATGATGCAATCGGGCCAAGGCCGTCAATGATCCAACTGTCTGAGGACAATATCTCTCCATGCGCACTATCGTACATGGCTCGATCAACCTTCTCTCCATTGGCTTTATACACAATTGAATCTAGCGAATACAACGGTATTCCCGTCACAGATGATAGTCCTTTACTTAACGTAGATTTACCACTTCCTGGTTTGCCAAAAACCGCTACTTTTTTCATACTGCCTCCATTGATTAAAACCAATCCCATGAAGCAGAAATAGAAAACCCGCCTCTTGGGCGGGTTTGACAAAGTAAAAGCACATCAAAACACCACCATTCCTATGGAATGATAATAATTCGAGCTGTCTGATGTGTAAGATGTATTTTCATACCTCTATCCTAGTGGCTGAATGCATTAATTTCAACCGCTAGTGTCTTACATGACGATCTGAAAAAACCTTTAAATCACTCCTCTAACGTAACGTCCCGTGGAATATCCATATAATAACAATCTGCAAATGCTCCTTCTTCCTGATAACTCGCAGGCAACGCTTTGGTAGGGAGGCTTACTTCAACAATGTTGGACATGATTTGCCTACTTTAAATATTCAACAGCGTTATTGCTCTGATTGTATTGTTTGACAACTGAACGTTCTGTGATATCCATTGTGTCAGAGAATACATCACTGACACTGCCTGAGAAAGAGAGTCCGATGCATTTTATATTCTTCAAACTCAATTAAGTACGCCACTATAGTCCTTACCTACACATCATATCTCACTCACAAAGCGATTAGCGATTGAAAGCAAAAGCAGACACGCAAGCTAAATACACCAGACACACACCACCAGCAACATTTACAACTAGACTAACCTTTGCAAAACTTAACTGTTTTTGTGCCATTATAAACAACAGACTGCACACGCTTGTCCATGCCAGCATGATAAAAACATGTAGCGAAGAAAGGTATAGATAATGTATAAAGTCGGCACCTGCAAACATCGGCACAACAGTGAGATAAAACAATAACGCTTTAACATTGAAGATATTCAATAGAAAGGCGTCTTTAACACCAATCTTTTTTACTGCGAAGGAAGCCCCCGAACGAGCATTAAACCCCGATACCAAAAGCTTAACACCAAGATAAAATAGAAACGCGATACCACACAACGTCAAGGCATTTAGTAACATCGCATTCTCTGCAATGACACTTGAAACGCCTAAACCAACCAATATCCCGTGAACGACAATACCAAGCCCCGTCCCTACAATAACCTTCAACACACCTCGAAAACCCGATGATGAAACACTCGATATCGCAAGAGTAAAGCTGGCTCCAGGAGAAAGCGCTATTGGCAATATTGCTAATATAAAACCTTGTAAATCAATCACTAAATTCAACCAAACAACTTAAATTAAAATCCTGAAACTCCCGTACATTCATAACTTGATCCTAATGGATAACACGGCAATTAGACGACACTTTAGTTAAAAATTCGTTATTGGCATCATCTCATCTTGTTATACTTTCGTTACTTCGAGCATGTTGCCAGCAATCGTACATAAGACCAAACAACTGTCTACGGAGTCAGAGCTAAAAACATGCTCACCAGTCGAATTCCAGACTGAATTTTTACCACAAGTTGCCCAGCCTCCAGTGACAGATATGTGATTACTCAAAAGGACAGGAAAATCGTACCTAGATGCTATTCCAGATAAAATTCCAGCGTCAAAATCAAAGCCATTATTAGAAATTAACGCACTTACAATATAGATATCAGCGCCTGACTCTCTAGCTTGCTTCGAATGCTCAGGAGCTGCAAAATCGGCACAAATAGCCAATGCTATTTCATACCCCTTTACATTGAAACGGTAACCAACCGAGCCGAATGAACAATACTCATTTTCCCCAGAGTGTAGATACTGTTTTGAATAAAATTGAACAGAGCCATCAAGAAAACAAATTACAGCACCTATTGTTGGCTTAGCGATGCCATGAACGCTTAAAGGGCACCCTGCTATAACGATGATGTCATTTTCAACAGCCGCTAGTGAGAGTTCTTGAAAATTTGAAGCCGTTGGATGAACGGCCAATTCTGCAACCAATTCGAGTTCATAACCCGTCAGTGATAACTCAGGAAATACCACAATGTCTGCTTTGTTCTTAGATGATTGCTCAATTGCCGTAACATGATGAGCAAGGTTTGCTTGCAAATCACCTTTCACGACCGAAATTTGAGCCAAACTTATAGTGACATCTGTATTCAAGTTTCCTCCTTAAAACATAACATGTTGCTAAAAGCTCAATCTAATAGACTAGAATTAAGTGGGACGAACAGGCCTGATGTATTCAGTTTTTTTGAATGCGTTATCATGTTGCCTGCATTTCAATATACGACAATACAGTACATTACAATAAATAAACTCTCAAACACATGCTCTCCAATTTTAAGTTGTTCAATATCATCTATACCTAATTGTTTGAGATTCATATACCTCCTTTCACGGTGATGTTTAACGGCTAAGCGATCATACAACGGCATAATCATGACGATAATCGACCGTTGAGAATTTGTTTATTGCGAACTGTTTGGCCGTTGTCTTAGATAACAAAATTACGGCACAAACACCTGTAATGAAGAATAATATGGGCAGTCTAAATTGTTCAAAATAGACCATTACATCATCAAGCACCTATAATGTTAAGTTAACCAAGTTCTAGTGTTGATGCGCCTAGTACTAATACACCAGTTATATCCACTACCGTAAAGAGGCTTTATTATGCAGACACGCCTTCTTTTTGCCATTTGGGTAAACGGACACACACTGTCGTACATTCCGTATCAGCGGAGTCTAGCTGAATCGTTCCTCCTTGCGCTTGCACCATAAGCTTGGCAGAATAAGTTCCTAAACCTGTGCCGCCAGCTTTGTTTGCCGTAACGTATTTATCGAAAAAGTTCTTTTGAATTGTTTTTGGAACCCCACCAACATTGCTCAATTTCACAACTACTTCGTCTTTCACTGTCTTAGTGTCAACACTTACCTCCGTCATTGAAGGTGCCGCTTCAATTGCATTTTTTAATAAATTAGTTAATAAAGTGTAACAAAGCAACTCTTCTCCTGTCACTAATGCAGCCTCAGAGTGACGCACTGTGACGGTAACGGATTTTTCGGTAGAGATACCTACGATTTCTCTTTGTAATTTTGATAATAAATGCCCGATATCAACTTTCTGTGTTTTGGTTTTATATTGGCCTTTTTCCATTTTCAGCATGTCCTGAGAACCATTGATCATCGCTAACATTCTATACGCCGCTGATTCCGCAAAAATAACTCTGTCTCGGTTGTCTTCTTCCAGCGTTGTATCCGCTGCCATTTCAGATAAATGGTGCAACATGGAAACCAAAGGCGTCTTTAAATCATGACGCATAAGGTACTGTACTTCTTCCTTAAGGCGTGTGTTCTCTACCATTAAATCCAATTGTTGTGAACGTTCATCACGAGCGTCTTTAAGCTTCAATTGGTTACGAACTCGAGTTCGCACGACTACTGGATCAGAAGGTTTAACCACATAATCCACTCCACCGACGTCAAATCCTTTTGCTAGATCCGTAGCCGCACCTTTCGACGTAAGGAAAATGACTGGAATACCTTGTGTTTTTGGATTTTCATTCAGTTTTTCACAGACTTCGTAACCATTCATGCCCGGCATCATCACATCCAATAGAATCAAATCCGGTGGCGCACCCATACAAATTTTTAGTGCTTGCTCACCTGATGTGGCGACTTTGACTCGATATTCATTACGAAACAAATTCACAATCACATCTAGGTTACTGGGCGTATCATCTACAACCAACAAGGTCGCAGCGTCTTTTTTTCCTGTTGTGCTGGGAGCCACCTCTTCTGCCTGAGAACGCTCCAACTCCGCCATTAATACGGGATTACCAACACACAAACTGTGTTCAATTTTTTGTTGCAACAATTTTAGGTTAAACGGTTTTATCAAAAAGCCAGACACACCGGATGAAATCACTTCAGACACTCGGCGGCGGTCGGTTTCTGCTGTCATCATTAAAAAAGGAATGGACGCCGTGTCACTGTTAGCACGAACCGCTTTCAGTAAATCAACCCCTGTCATATTGGGCATATTCCAATCTGAAATGATCATATCCACATGCTGGTTATCAAGTATGCCCAAAGCCGTTACTCCATTAGAGGCCACCAATACCTGTTCACAGCCTAATTGCCTTAATGACCGACTGACTAGCTGACGCATTGTTTCTTGATCATCCACGACTAGGCAAATTTTCCCCGCCATTTTCTCCATTAGAACTCCCATGTCTCTCTGTTCAGACTACCGTATAGCATCTGGAATAAATGGTATGACAGCGTATTTTGAAGACGTCTAAATAAGAGGAACGTCATACCTATAAAGTACAAAAAATATCCAAAGCCCATTTAATAACACAAGTATATGTTAAGATATGTAAACGGAACAATAAAATAGTTTTGCTATCTACAAGTACAAAACCTCTTTAGGTACCTAAGGATAGCCACTCAGTCATACTTAATATGAGAGAGCCAAGCATGAAGCTGAACAATACTCCCAGTCAAGATTTTGATCGTCGCGGAACCATCACCATACGCACCAGTTTAATCCTACGTACCTTAATACTTTTATCTCTTTGTCTAAGTACTTTTTTTCTCGGTAGCAAACTCCTTATCCTTGACCCCTCTGCCGACGAAATATCGAGTGCTCAAGTCAATTTGGTTAACCAACAAATACAATTCAAAATGGACGGTCTATTTGATGAAGTAGAAGACCTACTTCGAGTAGGCGAACATTGGCTTATCAATAAAAATTATCTCCCCGAAGACATTGACGAACTTAACCACCTTTTCTCTCCAATTTTGAAGCAGCGAGACATCATTTCAGGCGCTATCTTTGCCACCAGTGATGGCACAGAATGGTTCCTAATGAAGCAAGATAACGGTCACTGGACAACTCGCATGACAAATTTGCCTGAATGGGGAATGTTTACTCGCTGGAATAAATGGAACAGTTTAGATCAGCTACCAGAACGTAGTTGGGGTCGGAATGACTATGATCCAACCTTACGCCCTTGGTTTAAAGGTGCACTCGCCATGCCTGAAAATCAAATACACTGGACTGCACCTTATATTTTTTTTACCGCTCAAGCGCCAGGTATCACGGCGTCGATACGCTGGCGCCTTAAAGATGGTCGAGACGCAATTCTTGCTCTGGACGTCCAACTTAACAATTTATCTGCTTTTACCTCTTCGCAAACGTTTGGTAAGCAAGGACAAACCATGGTCTTAACAGACGACCTCACTATGTTGGGATTGCCAGCCAGCAGCCTAACACAGTCAAGAGATCTATCGAAGTTGATCCTTCAATCGATTGATGAATCCTTGGAAGGTGCATTATTAAACATTACTCAGGACTGGGCCGCGACAGGCAAAAAAGCCAATGACATTATTCGTTACAGTGAAGAGCAAGGCGATTGGGCCGCCAAATTTACACCTTTTCAAATAGGCTCCAATACAATTTGGTCTGCGGTAATGGCCCCCATTGCAGACTTCTCACCCAATACCAGCTCGCGTACTTATCAGCTAATCGGCATACTAGTTCTAGTCTTATTGTTATCCACTTTAGTTACTGTCCAGATGGCCGAAAAATTTGTTAGGCCACTCAGGCAATTATTAGGCCACAGCAAACGTATTGCACGAATGGATTTATCCGCGCGAAAAGGGATGGAAAGCCCTATTTTTGAAATCCAACAACTGTTTAGCTCTCATGAGACCATGCGGATAAACCTAGATTCAGCAACAAATAAGCTGATTCAAGCTAACGAAACGCTGGAGTTGAAGGTTAAGCTACGTACTGAAGAGTTTGTTACCGCAAAACAACAAGCAGAAAGGCAAGAGTTGCAGACCCAGCAAATCCTCAGGCTATCTCCAATTTCAATGATGGTCGTAAATGTTCAGACATTGGATATTTTGTCACTGAATACCCAATTTGAGCATTTGATAGGCTACACCATCCAAGACGCATCGAATATGAAACAACTTGCTAGACTGTTAATGCCTGACGAAGATTATCGGCACTTAATTCTTACCTTAGTAAAGCAGCAGTATCTTCTTTCCAACAGTGAACAAGAAGAAGCGGCTCCACCGATAGAAGTCAATTTCGTATGTCGCACAGGAACAATACGACTTTTCCAAATTCATTCTACGTTTTTCGAAGACCTTAGCGTAATCGGTATGATCGATTTGACCGAACAACGCCGATTTGAAATCAAGCTAAACGAAGCAAAAGAGCTGGCAGAAAGCGCCGCTCAATCTAAATCCGAGTTTTTAGCGAATATGAGCCATGAAATACGTACACCGATGAACGCCATCATTGGCTTGAGCCATTTAGCATTAAAAACGGAAATGAATGCCAAATTACGAGATTATTTCACGAAAATTTCAACCTCTTCTCATCTACTCTTGAGCATTCTTAATGACATACTGGACTTCTCAAAAATTGAAGCTGGTAAAATGGATGTAGAAGACGCACCGTTTCGTATTCAGGAGGTCATTGAAAATTTAACGATGATTACCTCCATGAACGCCGCGAATAAAGGCTTAGATTTAATCGTCGATTTGCCGTCGGATCTGCCTCACTATGCCATTGGGGATTCATTGCGCTTGGGGCAAATTCTAATCAATCTTGTGAATAACGCCATCAAATTTACCAAAGAAGGTGAGGTTTGCTTAACCATCACAACACAAGACGTAGACGACGATTACCATTGGCTGAAATTTGCAATTACAGATACTGGCATTGGCCTCACCGAAGAGCAGCAAGGACGTTTGTTTCAAGCGTTCTCTCAAGCCGACGGTTCCACATCTCGTAAATTCGGTGGGACAGGGTTGGGGCTGACCATTAGCAAACACCTCACCGAGCTAATGGGCGGTGCCATTGGCGTAGAAAGTGAATCAGGCAAAGGCAGCTGTTTCTTCTTCAACATTCGCCTAGGGAAAGATGAACAATCCGAATCGGTTGCGCTACCAGATCTATCAAAAAAACTGCCGGGGCAAGTCGTGTTGCTCGAACACAACAGTAAAATAGCACAACTACAAACTCGCTACTTACAACAACTTGGCATGTCTGTAACCCAAGTCGATACAACGCAAGCGCTCCTGCCGTTGCTCGACTCTTGTCCAGCATTGCTAATACTGAATCTAGCTGACGCGCAACACTCTGATTTGATACGTTACAGTCAAGAACCCCCTGCAAATCGAGCCGTTATTATTGCAACAGGTTCGTTACCTGAAGATCATCCGGATAACGTAACTGGCGGTCTCAACTGGGATGCATTCCTGCAAAACCCGACCATCCCCACCACATTACAACAAGCAATTCACACAGCATTGTCATTGGACATTCCTGTGCATTCTGTCCATCCACAAGATGAGGAAAAACCACCTTATCACGGAGCGCATGTCTTACTCGTGGAAGACAATGAAATCAATCAACAGGTTGCCATGGAGATGCTGAACTTCATCAAAATAAGTGCAGACATTGCGGGTAATGGCGTTGAAGCCATTCGAGCAATGGAAAACGGCCCGTATGATGCCATTTTGATGGATCTGCAAATGCCCATAATGGATGGCTACGAATCGACAAAAACCATTCGTCAAAACCCGCTGTGGCAATCTATCCCGATCATTGCAATGACAGCCAATGTCATGCAATCCGACAAAGATCAGTGCCTTCAAGCCGGTATGAATGACCACATATCCAAACCTATTTTGGCTGAACAATTGCACGCCAAGCTCTCACACTGGGTCATTACAGATGCGTCATCCTCTCCTATCTCAATAACCGATGGCCCTATTGAGGGTTTCAACGAAACAGCCGCAGAAGAAGACGATGGTTTGTTGCACACCATACCCGGCTTAGCCTTCGAAGAGAGCATAAACCGCCTGCAAGGGAATAAAACCTTATATCGAAAATTGCTGTTTAAGTTTGCTGACTCCCAACAAGATTGCATCGCCCTGTTACAAACTGGCATTGCAAGCAATCAATGGAAAGAAGCAGAACGTCTAGCACATACATTAAAAGGCGTTGCCGCCAACATTGGCGCTAAAAACATTCAGCATGCAGCCCAAATAGTAGAATCTCATTTAGAACAACATAAACAGCCCGACCTTACTCAACTAGCACACATACTGGAACCTTTTATCAGTGCTATTAAAGCACTGCAACCCAAAGAAAACACACAACAAGAAGTCAGTGCAGAACCTCTGGTTAATAGCCCAGAGTTACAAGACACATTAGAGCAATTGATACAATTGCTAGAAGAATATGATTCTGATGCGCTAAACAGCTTAGACAAACTCATCGCTTTATCTGGGCCAAACCCTCAATGGACACTGATTACCGAGGCCATTGAAGAATACAATTTTGAAACGGCACTCACTTTAGTACAAAAAGTGAATTCAGATCTCAACCCTGCGTAAACTCACACTCAAAAAACACCCTCAACCTGCTAATGGTGGCAGTACTGAGGGTGTTGTTATGAGATGTGATTATCATTTGACCTTCCTTTATCGCATGAGTTGATGTCTTGGCATCAGCTTGAAGAGGCGGTTGAGCCTTTTTACCCCAAAGCCGTAAATGGCAAAAGGCCCTACCCGCTATTAACCATGCTCTGTATTCACTGCATGCAATATTGGTACACCATGAACAATTCTGCTATGGAGGATGCGATGTATGAAATCACGTCTATGCCTATTTTGCGGTGTCGTACTTATTATCTGAATTTAGGTATGTTATCCGATCTCAAATGGAAGTAACTTCTCCAAGGTATCTTTAAGATTCGAGGTATTCAATAGGGATGTAAAAGAATAAAATTGATTCTAGGCGGGTTAGCATACTGTCGACCCCGCTTTCTTTATATAGCTTGGCCTGCTCTCTTTCGTTGTGGCTTCGAGCCGCTGACAACACGGCCATGACTTTTTTTATTCTACGATTATCTGCGTACTGTGTAAAAATCCGTTTGTATCTTTGTTGTCCAAAATTGTTATTGGCTTTGCGTTTTAAGTATTTAATCAAAGCACGATTGTAATCTAATGCACCTTGCTGCGGGTCATCACAAAACGCGCCGTCTAAAAGCAAATAATCGTCCGTTGCAGGAAGAGAAAAAGAACCGTCTTCTAACTTAATGTAATCACTTTGTTTCACTAAAGGGTGTAGGGTTGCCGTCATACAAAATCACCATTCTTTATGTAGCTGTCGAAGTTCAAAAAAGCCTGTTTCAAGTATAAAGCGAATGCGTCTACCCCAATGTCGCCTTAACTTGTAATATTCCTTTTGTTTAGCACAATTCAATAAATAAGATTGATAAATTAAATGCAGTAAATTATCAAATGTAACAATAGTGCGGAGTAATAATGCATTAGATTTGCATAAGCTGTCTTCACTATTAATGACTACTGTTTTAGGCTTAGTTGTTAATGGATTATTTAGAATACAAGCATTGGGTAACTTTTGTTTAATAGCTGTGCGTTCTATTTGCATGGCATCAACCAAAATAGTTAGTTCTTTAGTGATCTTTTCCAGTAACGTTTTTGTTTCTGGTCGGTTACTGCTCTTAGATAATTGATACAAGCACTTAAAGAAAAAGCTAGCGCTTATACCCTTTGGATTTTCATAGTTTACAAGCTTTGGATCCCATAACACTAAAGCATAAAAGTCCTTAAAATTTATCTTAATTTGTTCATCCATTTCTAAGCCTTAACCTTGATGTACTTATTTATTAATCTTAGCACAAGGTGACCTTTTATTGTCAATCTGTGTATGTAATGGCTTAATGATTCTGTAGGGGTCTATCGCTTATAATTTACCTAAATATAGGAATCAGATCATAGCTACTAAGTTAATGGGTGTCTTGTATTATTCTGATAGTTGTCAGTATTTCAACACCGACCCCATAGGCATGGCGAGGAAGCGTATGTGCATAATCCTGAGGATTGGGTGGACCCGCTGAGGTTGAATAGCGGGAAACTGAACCGTAGTATGGGGGCAACAACTGGAGACAGATTATCATGTTATCCCAGTAGAAGTTTGGGACAAAAATGACACTTTTTTTAACGAAATAGGCATAGGGGCCGCAGAGATAGTGTAGAAAATGGTATTTTGATGCCGGAAAGTGAAAGTGTGTTTAAGGATGGAATTGGTAAAGGAATGCCTGTTTATCACAGTTCTAATCATAATAATTATTCTACAGATGTACAAAAGAGATTAAGTCAAATCAGAAACGATTATGACGAGGGATCATTGAATAAAAAAGAAGCTAGGAATGCTGTTAGGAACGAACAAATTCAGCTTAAAAATAATATTTGGAATGGACGAGTTTCAAAAAATTGTAAAGTAAGGTTGAACTAATGAAAAATGACTTTTTTGTATTAATGAATGATTTTAAAAACCCATATCAACCCACTCATATAAATGGATTACTAGACATTATTAAAGGAGATAAACTACCTATATGTAGTTCAAAAATTTCCTTCCCGTATGATGTAAAAGAAATTATAAACGATGAAATTTATTGGAATTTCAATAAAAATGAAGAATTAGACTGTGACTATTATCATGACCAAGGTCACATCATATCAGAAGAACTTTATTTACTAATAAATGAATATAATTTGGCCCCTAATTATAAAAAAAATCTTAGAGTCTGGATGGCAGGCAAACAAAGTGACTACAAATTTAACTATTTTGCATTCGATCGAGGAACTTGGGAAAAAGGAGTTCAGAAGAATAAGGATAGAATTTTTTATGATGTTGAAAAGTCAAAATATAAAATAGGTAAACGAAAAGAGATCATACCTACAGGTTCTATAGTGTTAACGGAAAATGCGAACAAATATGATTGCTTTGAATTATCTGGGAGAGTTTATGGTTTAAGTATTTTAATAATTATTAGTAAAAGATTAAAAGAGGACATCGAAGAAAAAAACTTTAAAGGTATTAAAATTATCCCTTTGAATGAGGCTTTTGAAGAGTATTGCACAGATTATAAAGTTTCATTAGAAAGCTTACTCCCCAAAGTAAAGAAAAACTTACCTTAAAAAAGGACGCGCAGCCAACTTCAACTAGAATAAATGGGGCCGCATTCACCGCTAGCGCATTATAAATGCTATTGATAGTCTAAAACTGAAGTGATTTGTTCGATATTTGCGCACTAAAGATGTTTTTAACAATAAAGTCTATTCGGGAGCATGATTCCATGCCACCAATCGAACATTTTTTGCTCTAAACTATGTTAATACTGCTCATTTTTTATAATACTCTTGCCGTGGCTGATAATGTTAGGCCGTTACGTAGTGGTCATGCTGGTCATGTCAGAAAGTATCATCACAATGGAACGCAAGCCGGATCTTCTGGCAACCTTCCTTAAATCGGTCTCAACTGAAAAATAACCATCTGAATGGAAATGGACAATGAAATTATTAAATTGGATTAACCATAATAGACGAGGAAACGTTTCTGAGTTTGATGATCGTTTTGAAATTGCACATGACTCAGGTGAGCATTCCGTTTTATTCAAAAAAGCGGTTAACAATACCGATGAAGTCTGCTTTCTTAAAAGCATCGGAGATATTTACACTACTTTTGACCGCATAGATTTGTTTTCAAGTACCTTTAAAATTTCTTCATTGAATGAACCTAAGTTTATAGAGGGAGTAGAAGTAGTAGAAGGGTTAGCACAATTTAATACTTGGGCTGAAGGTCAGAAGCCTTTATTTCCAGAAAAGTCAATCCCATTTATGTATCAAGCAGGTATTGGAGTTTATGCAATAGGAAAGGAATCAGGAAAAATTTACGAGTGGGACGATGAACAAGGAAAATTAACGGATGAGTTTGATAATTTAGAAGATGTATTCCAAGAATGGCTTAATGCTGTAATTTAATCGCGAATTTACAACCAATACTGAAAGTAATACCAGTAAGGGATATGGATAACAATGATCAAAAGATTTTCGTGGAAAGAAGGCGATTTGCACTCAATCAAATTGAAAAATGATTTATATATAATAAGTCAATTGTTGGCTAAGCCTTACGCTGCCTTTTTTAGTGTTGTAAGTAAGAAAGATTTTTGTACGAGTAATAATTATTATAATTTAAATAATGAAAATCCGTTAATAGTTACAATGATGCTTAATAGTTTTTTTAAACAGACTTCTGTCGGACGTATTAAAAATAAAAATATTGAAAACAATAAAAATATTGTAATTCCGACAAGGTTTATAAGTAAGGATAAAGGCCAGTATGGTGTTTTTATGAAAGATGAGGAATTGATTTATAATATTGTTGAAATAGATCCAAATGAAGGTGATCAAGGTATAATGGGTAATAAAATAATAGAAAGAAATATCACATCAGATAGTCAATTTTATAATAAATGTGAGCTAACTGGATATAACACTGGATATGAATTTGTTCGTCGATTATTACTTTCACTTGAGTATAAAAAGCCGATAGATCCTTTGAAAGAAATTTGGTTTCATGGAAGTGATCCCTATTCACTTAAGACAGTTCAGGAAATGTGGGATATAGGTGTGCCTAAATATGAATAATGTTTTGAAATTATAATGAGTATGACACCTTTTGCTCCCATTAACGATGTGACTTCAGGTGCAGGTGAGCGGTCTTTCTTACGTGTCATACCTGAATAATGACACATTTACGGACAAATACTCGATATAGAATCGGGCCAATATTATAATCGCCACCGATACAAATAAAAGGAGCCAGAGTTACTTTAAAGTAAAAAACCAAAACAATCGAGGTCAGAACGCTTGCGGTTGAATTCAGGGTTAATAGACCCAAATAGGCCAACACAGTAGCCTATGTACAGACAAGTACCACAGACCCCAAGCTTATTACATAACTCTGAGGATTGGGTGGACCCGTTGGGGTTGGCTGGGTGTTCGAAGGATAAGGAAGAGAAAATTCCGTATTCTGATCCAAAAAATAGGCCAAAATATGAGGACGGACAGGTTGATAATGGTAAGCGTCCAGCAAACCACACATAACAATCAAATTTCGATTCACATAGAGTGATAATTTCTTTAGTCTAAGGAATCATCACTCTATGTTTACATCCTCACCCCAAGTTTCTATTACCTTGATTTGTGGTCCAACCGATATGCGTAAAGCCATTAATGGCTTATGTGAGGTAGTGGCTTATGATCTGGCGTTGGAGCCTTGTTCTGAACATCTCTTTGTCTTT
>NZ_JBLIXL010000016.1:0-77974 GCF_047525455.1 Marinomonas phycocola | reverse complement strand
AGAAATATTGATTCAGCCACTGACAAAATGGTCATCGCCGATGGTAGTGTGGCATTCGCCATGTGGCTCTTTATGAAAGGAACGAGGTCGTCGTCAAGTTTCAATTAGAAAGCCCTGATAGGTGACCCTGTCAGGTTTTTTTTTGGTTCGGAGATTGAAGTTCGGTTGAAATTCAAGACAGTGCATCAAGACCTCATAGAAATAATTATACCGTCCCATAAAGTGTGTCCAAGGGGGATATAAAAGGCGCCCCTCTTTCGTTAAATTCAGTTTTGCATTGTTGGTAACACAACCCACAATCATCGTAGCTGGGAGTTTAAGTTGTGTTTCCTCTATTTCAGAAATGTATATAGAGCGATTTAACCACACGGTTAGATATGATTGATTAAGTTACTATCTGTACAAAGATATTAAAGCACGTCAAGATAAAGCAATGCACTGATTATGGACTTACAATAACGAGCGACCTAACATGGGAATTGGGAGCATAACCTCTGTACAAAATAACATAAATTTTAAAGTCTACACCTGAACTCGATTAAAAATGGGGAGATTACCATAAAACTTAACCTTTATAGAATAGCGTGCTTTTTTTGATCAATGTTTTAATTTTAAGGAATAATAATGCCAGTAGTTTTACAAATGCTGCTTATTGGTTTGGCTATCATAGCTTTATTAGGCGTCGTCTTAGAAGACATAATTCATGTTAATAAGGCCAAAGTGACTCTGTTTTTAGGGACGATATCTTGGCTACTGTTGTTTGCCTTTCATGGTGATGGACCTGATGGTGTTAAGGTCATGGAAGGATTTCAGGAAAATATTTCAGAAATAGCGGGTTTATGGTTATTCCTTGTTGCTGCTATGACTTTTGTGGCCTATTTGAATAAAAAGGGTATGATCGAAAACTTGATCTATTTGTTCTTGCCTAAACGAATCAGTGAAAGAGCCTTGCTGTTTCTAACGGCCATATTTTGTTTTATCTTTTCGTCATTGGCGGACAATATCACGGCGACATTGGTGTCTGTAACACTGATTTTATCGCTTAATTTAAGCAAGAAAAAAATCATTCGGTTTGCGACATTGGTGGTCTTTTCAGTTAACTCGGGTGGGGTTGCGCTTATCACGGGCGATGTAACAACATTAATGATATTCCTTGCTAATAAGGTCAGCATCGTTGATTTGTTATTACTGTCTTTTCCCGCCTTTGTGGCGGTCATGCTTCTGACCTTTATGTTGTCTCGTGGGATGAAAAATGTTGTTGAGGTACAGATTCACAGGACCGATGTCCGTAAAGTCGATATTGCGATTGCTATTGTGTTTTTAAGCACCATCATCGGAACCATTTTTGGTAATGCGCTGTTTAATATTCCTCCTGTACTGACCTTCTTGTTTGGCATGTCCTCCATGTTTTTAATTGCCAGATTTTTCAATGAAGATATCGACGCAGACCCTATTCTAGAGTATATCCGTGTTATCGAGTTTGAAACTCTGTTGTTCTTCCTTGGTATCCTGTTGCTTGTTGGTATGTTGAAAGAAATTGAAGTATTGAATTCACTGGTACAAATGTATGAGGTGTTACCGCCGTTTATGGCAAGTTATTTAATGGGGATTTTATCGGCGGCGATTGATAACGTGCCATTAACTGCTGCGTTATTAAAAGCAGGGATTGTCATGTCTAACGCGGATTGGTTGGCTTTGACTTACGCAGTAGGTGTTGGTGGTTCGCTGCTTATTATTGGTTCTGCGGCTGGTATTGTAGCAATGAGCAAGGTAGATGGATTGACTTTTGGTTCTTACACCCGCTACGGTATAGTTTTGTTAATTGCATACACAGCAGGTTACTCAATTGTTTATTACGTTGCGAGTGTTGCGTTAACTTAACGGTTTCAGCAATAAACAGGTCTAAAAAACCAGAGTTCATATTGAGGTTTTGAACTGGCCCCCAACAATGTGCCTCTGGCTTTTTCTTTTTTACTGTTCTTTTGTTTAGTCTATTTGGAGGAGCTTTGCTTTTTTTAGCGAGTGTATCATTACGATTTTATATCGTTTAAATCCCAATTGTAATCATAGGTTATCTTTCCTGTTATGCTGTCTAATTTCTCTTTAAGTTCTGGTTTTGCATAGTGTTTAAGGTGTTCAACGAGCGCTTTTTCGTTGTTGCCAAAATCTACTTGATACCATGAATAAATACTTGAAAGAGTTAAGCCGTTTTTTGTAACCGACACGCCTCTAGGGTGGTTTACATACTGTTTTGCACCTTCCTCTAAAAGTTTTTCGGTGTTATCTGCTGTGTAGGCTTGGGCGGCTAAGTTAGGACAAGAATACGATGCACAATTTACCGCGTAATGAATGCGGGCATCATTATAAATAGGGCGCAAAATTCTGTGTTCAATGTCGTTTAAAGTGATTTTCTTATCATTAACGGTTAATACTTTGTCATCCCAAGGGCCAAATGAAAAGAACCCTTTTCCTAATTTCGTGATACTTTTTATAGGGTAGTTTTCCAAGATAATATCGACGGTTTTTGCATTATAAAGATTAATCCAATACGCCTTTTGCTGTGCTCTTGTTAAGGCTAAAGGATCAATAGCAACGAGATCGTTTAAATAGCTTTGAAGTACTTTACGATCATTTGGAGACACTGTCGAGTATGAAAAGAAGGTCTGTTCATCTGGGGTAGTAATCACATACTGATCCAGAATGGTTTGCCATTTTGAGTGTGAAACCGTTGATTGGAGTTCGTCAGAAAATGGAAACCAGTATTGATCCAGCTTTTTGGCAGGGGCAGCCCAAAGACTGGACAGAAAAAACGTGTTTAGAATAAGTACTAACAGTAGCTTCATACAATGGCCTTAAGAATATTGAATTGCAAAGTAAGACCGCAAGATTGTATAAAAGTTCATCGCCTTGACTCATTGCTTACACTGAAATCAAGGCAATTTTATTTTAGCTATCTTTGGGTTCTGGAGGTGGGGGTGGTGTTCTCTCTTTTGCTGTGTCCATCAAATCTTGACCTTGGGTTCGATGAATGGGTTGTATCTCATGGTGTAAGGCTGCTTTAGCGATCATATTGGCCGCGACAGGTGCCGTAATGACTAGGAATAAGGTAATTAACCATTCGCTGATGGAGAGGCTTTCCTGGCGATAGGATTGAATAATGCATGATGCTATCAATACTCCTGCAATACCTAAAGTGGTTGCTTTCGTCGGAGCGTGCAAACGCATATACACATCAGGCAAGCGAGCCAAGCCGATAGAGCCAATTAATAAGAATACACCACCGAAAACGAGTACGACGGATGCAATTGCTTCTACAAAAAAGTTCATATGTACCTTCTTATTCTATTATGTCGCCACGAAGTAAGTATTTACACAAAGCGGATGTACTCACAAAACCAAGCATGGCAATGAGTAGGGCCGCTTCAAAGTAAATTGCGTTTTCAATGGCAATGCCATAAAGCAGTATCAATGCGATTCCGTTAATGAACATGGTGTCCAAAGCCAAGATTCGATCTGGTAATTTTGGGCCGACCAGCAATCGATATAAATTCAATATTAATGAGACACATAGAATGAGTCCTACGATTTGAATCGCTAAATCTAGCATCCGAATATCTCCTTCAGTGGCGCTTCATAACGAGATTTTACTTCTTGAATCAAGCCTTCTGCACTTTCTAAATGCAATGCATGAATGTAGAGCCATTTTTGGTCTTCAGATATCTCGGTGCTGACCGTACCTGGTGTAAGCGACACAGTGCTGGCGAGTAAGGTAATCCCAAGTTCAGATTGAATCTCCAACGGTACCGCGACAAAGCCTGGGCGCAACTTTTTCAGTGGCCCAAGTACCAGTAATGCTACAGAAAAATTAGCACTAATAATGTCTCTCAGTACAAGAAAAACATAGGAAATGGCAAGCATTGGTTTTTGTATTCTAGGGCGTTCCGTCGTCATACTGCTAACGACCCAAGGAATGACGATGGCAAATACAGTCGCGAGCAACAAATGCCCTGCGGAGGTACTGTTATTCAATAGCAGCCAAATAGAGAAGAGTAGAAGGCTGTGAAATGGCATTGGAAAAAAGCGAAAGTTAGTCGTTTTCATAGTGAGGCCTCAGATAACAATGGGTACACGGAGACGTCCATATTGTGGAGGTCAGCGGCGGCCTGTACGACGTATTCTGTAACTGGGCCACCAAAGAATACAAGTAAAGGAGCACCTAGTATCAACAACGTAATGGCCGTTATTTCATATGGATGTGCTTTTTCAACAGACGCATTTTTATTGTTTGGCGCTTTCCAGAACAGCTTGGACGTTGCTCTTGAAAAAGCAATAAGTGCAATTAAGCTGCTTATTAGAATAACAGGCCAAATCCATAAACGTGTTGTCATGGAGTCTGCTGAGTTAAGCACCATGATTTTTCCGATAAAACCTGAGAAAGGTGGCATGCCTATAATAGTCAGGGCCAGAATGGCAAAACCAAAGCCGATGAGTTTTGGTTGAGACAAGGCTCTAGAGTTAACTAAACGATCTTCTGCTTGTCCTCTTTGCTTAGCAATCACATCGGCTAATAGAAATAAGCCTGCGGTGACCAAAGTGCTGTGAACTATGTAGTATAACGCACCTGCTGTAGCGAGCTCAGAATGCAATGCCGCTGCGACCAATAAAGTGCCTGCGGATACAATGACGAGATTAGATGTAAGCAGTTTTAATGTGGGACTTGCCAATACGCCTAACGAGCCAATGGATATGGTTAGTAATGCTAAAGGCCACAGCCAGTCGGCGGTAAAGTTTGCTAATTCACCAGCATTGTCACCAAAAATCACAGTAAAAACACGGAAAATACTATAAATGCCCACTTTTGTCATAATGGCGAATAAAGCGGCAACGGGGGCACTGGCAGAAGAGTAGGTCCGTGATAACCAGAATTGTAATGGCAGCATAGCCGACTTAAGTCCGAAGACAATCAGTAATAACAGCGCACCAATTTTTGCTATGATGGTTTCACTTTCTGGAAGTAAGCCTATCTTAATCGCCATATCCGCAATGTTTAATGTACCTAATGTGCCATATAAAATCCCTAACCCGAATAAAAATAAACTCGATCCAAGAAGGTTGATTATCACATAATGGACGGCGGCTTGTGTTTTGTTCTTACCTCCAGAGTGAACCAACAAAGCATAAGAGGCAATCAGCAAAACTTCAAAGAAAACAAAGAGGTTAAATAAATCACCCGTTAAGAAAGCCCCGTTTATACCCATAATTTGGAACAAAAATAAAGGATGGAAAAACTCACCTCCTTTATCGTGATCGGCACAGGCGTAAATCATACAGGTTAGGGCAAGAAAGCAAGTAAGCAAAACCAATAACGACGACAGTCTATCGGCAACAAGAACAATACCAAATGGTGGCGACCATCCACCAAGTATATAGAGTTGAGAGCCTTCGTTAATAACAGTAAAGACTTGTATAGCCGCGATAATCGTCAGAATGAGCAAGGTACTTACGGAAGCAATACGTAGCCAATCAATTCTGGATGATAGCGGCGGCAACAGCATAGCTGATGCAACAAGTAAGGGCAGTAAAATAGGAAGAATAGTCCAATGTTGCATTTAGTTTCTTTCCCCTTTTTTATTAGGTGTCATCGTGGCGGCGACTTCATTTGGGTCTTTACCATCAACGTGGTCGTTACCCAAATCTGCTCGGGCTCTCATGGCTAGAATAACGACAAACGCAGTCATTGCGAAACCGATAACAATAGCGGTAAGTACCAATGCCTGTGGCAGAGGATCAGCGTAGATTTCAGACTCGCCCAGTATGACGGCATTATTTATTGAAAGACGTCCACTGGCAAAAAGAAACAAATTCACCGAATAAGACAGCATAGTGAGTCCTAGAACAACGGAAAATGTACGTCCACGCAGTGTTAAGAAAATACCGCAGGCCGTTAGAATACCAACACAAAAAGCGTAAATGCCTTCCATTTATTCTTCCTCCTTTTGAATAGGGCGCTCATTTGTTGTTAATTTGCCAAGATTGGCCAAAATAAGCATGGTTGCACCGATAACGGTAAGATACACGCCTAGATCAAATACCATAGCACTGGCCAACTCAAACTTTCCGACAACAGGCCAGTAGAAGTAGTCAAACCAAGATGTTAAGAAGGGTCGGCCAAAGAACCAGCTGCCAACACCTGTTAATGCAGCAATCGCAATGCCACTACCAATTAAAATTTGATAATCAATTTTGACTCGATGCTTCATCCAGTCCACACCATGGGCAATGTATTGTTGAATAAGAGCAACTGACGTAATTAAGCCTGCAATAAAACCACCACCCGGCATATTATGACCTCGTAAGAAAATAAACGCGGACACTAACAAGGCAATAGGTAATAGGCTTTGCGAGAGTACGGCTAACATCATAGGGTGCGCGTCATTTGACCAAGGGCGGCCTTTGTAATCACCGCTTGGCATAAAGAGTTTCATGCGGGAGATCAGTTTATAAATACCCAGCGCCGCAATACCTAATACTGTAATTTCTCCTAATGTATCAAAACCACGGAAGTCGACTAAGATGACGTTGACAACATTTGTACCACCGCCTCCAGTCTTACTGTTAGCAATAAAGAAATCTGAGATGCTGTTTAATGGGCGGGTAAGGATTGCATAACAAATGGTACCGATCAAGCCACCAATCACAGCAGCAATGCTCAAATCGCGAATGACGCGTCTTGGGTTTGATTGTTTTTGTGCTTTTTGCGGTAAGAAGAACAAAGACAGCATCAATAAGACAACGGTTACGACCTCAACGGACAATTGAGTAAGTGCAAGATCGGGTGCTGAGAATCGAGCAAAGGTTAACGAAACAATGAAACCGACAATAGACAAGAAGATCAATGCGAGCATTCGATGACGATGACAAATCACGGTTGTTAAAGCGCCGATGACTAATAAAATGGCCGCTGTGACATCCACTAAATTGTATGGCAATTCAGATCGTGTCCCTAAGGTCGCACTTAAATCCATAAGTGGCGCTGCCATCATAATGACAGCCAAACTGATGAGTAAATAGCTATACCGTTGTAATGAGCCGTTTTCTAAGAAATTAAGCACTGTTGTCGCGCGTTGAATGATATTTTGTACGATATCTTCAAAGATCTGCTTCGCATCAGGTTCGGAGAAATTGGCTTGGAAGGCAAAAAGTGGCTTTCTATAAAGATAGATGATTACCCCGCCAGCTGTCGCCACAAAGCTCATTAATAATGGATAGTTGAAACCATGCCAAATGGCAAGGCTGTATTCGGGAACTGCTCCATGTATCGCGGCTGAAGAAGCCGCATATAGCAGATCGCCAACAATAAAGCCAGGAAAGATTCCTACTAATAAACACAAAGCTACTAATATTTCGACAGGTACTCGCATGTATCTTGGTGCTTCATGAGGTGTTTTTGGCAAATTGATTGGCTCGCCGTTAAAGAAGACATCATGAATAAAGCGGGTAGAATAGGCAACGGCAAAAACGGCACCGATGGTTGCTAATACAGGGATCATCCAAGAAATTGAACCAAGTGCCTCTTGGTGGAGCGTCTCTGTGAAGAACATTTCTTTTGATAAGAAGCCGTTAAGCAAAGGTACCCCTGCCATGGAAGACGCTGCGACCATCGCGAGTGTTGCCGTATGAGGCATGTATTTCCACAAGCCGTTCAACTGGCGCATGTCTCTTGAGCCTGTTTCATGATCAATAATGCCCGCAGCCATGAAAAGTGATGCTTTAAACGTAGCATGATTAATAATGTGGAACAGTGCCGCAACGGTAGATAGTCGTGTATCCAAGCCTAAAAGCAAGGTAATGAGGCCAAGGTGGCTGATTGTGGAATAGGCAAGTAAGCCTTTCAAATCATGTTTAAATAAGGCGATATACGCGCCCAATAATAACGTACTTAGCCCTGTTAAGCTGACGATTAAAAACCATAGATCGGTGTTTGCTAAGACTGGATGCATGCGCGCCAATAAGAATATACCTGCTTTTACCATTGTTGCGGAATGTAAGTAGGCGCTTACTGGTGTTGGCGCTGCCATTGCGTGTGGTAACCAAAAATGGAATGGAAATTGAGCGGATTTGGTGAATGCACCCAATAAAAATAACACAAGAATAACAGGGTAAGCGCTGTGCGCTCGTATTAGGTCACCGCTGTCTAGAATGACTTGCAATGAGTAACTGTCAACGACGTTACTCAAAATGATAATGCCCGCAAGCAGCGCTAGACCACCAGCCCCTGTTACAGTGAGGGCCATACGAGCGCCTTTACGAGCCTCGGATTTATGTCCCCAAAAGCTGATCAGTAAAAAAGAGCTGATGCTGGTTAATTCCCAAAACATCCACATTTGTAATAGATTGTCAGATAACACCACGCCTAACATGGAGAACATAAACAGCATTAGAAAGGAGTAGAACTTACCTATCGAGTCTTGTTCCGATAAGTAATATCGAGCATATAAAATAATCAGTAGGCCAATGCCTAGAATCAAAATGGCAAATAAGAGGGATAAACCGTCTAGGCGAAACGCAATATCAAGGCCCAGTTGAGGAATCCACTGAGCAATAGCGTAATGATTCTCGCCATTAAGAACATCTGGTGTCATTTCTAGGACAAGTAGTAAGCCAATAAAAGGGAGTATGGCTGTGAATGATGCACAAACGTTACGATGGTAACGTGCAGTAAGAAGAGGAACTAAACTACCAAGTAATGGCAGTAAAGGAAGCCAGAGTAAGGTATTCAACTGTGATGCTCCTGCGTTAAAAATGACAAACTGATTTTAGTTTCTATGAATCAAAAATAACGAATCAAAACTATCTAAAAGATAACCAAATAAATAAGTTATGCAATTAAGACAATATATTAGAAAGTGGTCGTGTATCCCCGACACCTGAATAGCCATTATTAATGCTTGCTAAAGGAACTTCAAGGTTTTGTCACTTTTGCTAGAAAATAAGCTCTATCATAAGGTGTTATGCCTTCTTTTTGTTCAAAAGCTAGTCAACGAGCAGAAGCGTGTTCGTTTTATAGCGATTTAATAAGAATACCTCGTTAACATCAGTGACGTATTCTTACTGAGAGCATTAAATGAAAGAGGGCTTTTGTCACTAAGCCTTAACCAGCGTTTTAAACGCCTCATCGGTGGTAAAGAAAATGTGGCCAGGCTTAAGATCTCGAACAAATTGGGAATTTTCTAATTGATCCATCACAGGGCCTTTTACCTCAGCTAAATGCAGTTGAATGTTTAGATCCTTAAATTTACTGATCATATTATCCAGTGCATCAACCGCGGTGGTATCAACAAAACTGACAGAACTGAAAATCAACACCAGATGACGGGTGGCGGGTCGTTGGTAGCAGGCTTCAAAGACAAAGTTTTCAATACATTGGACGTTTGAGAAATAAATACTTTCATCCACTCGAACCGCTAATAAATGCTCATTAACCACCACGTCGTATCGTTCAATGTTTCGAAAATGCTCACTGTCTCCAACTCGTCCGACAATTGCGATATGAGGGTGGCTTGCACGGTGAATAATCAAAATGACAGAACCAATGATGCCAACACAAATTCCAATCTCAATGCCGAAGATCAATACCGTAATAAAGGTCGCTAAAAGGCTGTAAGCGTCTGCTTTGTTCAATGTCCAGCAGCGCTTAATTTGATAAATTTCAATTAGTGAACTGACCGACATAATAACGATGGCCCCTAAAACCACTAAAGGTAAAAAATAAAACAAAGGGGTTAGGAAAAGTAGCGTTAGTAAAACACCGAATGCACAAATCATACTGGCAATGGTTGTTTCGGCTCCTGCGCTGTGATTGACGGCAGAACGGCTCATGCTTGCAGCTAAAGAAAACGTCCCGCTAAAAGCAGCCCCTAAATTAGCAGCACCTAATGCTAGCAATTCTTGGTTGGCATCAATACGTTCTTTGCGTTTGCTAGCAAGACTGGTACCAACAGTAATACTGGTCACAAAGCACATTAAAGCAATGAGGAAAGAAGGCAGCGCGATGCTTTTCCATAAAGCCAGATCGATAGGAACGAATGCTAAAGAAGGTAATTCATTAGGAATAAGGCCCACAATGGCGATATTGGCGGTTTCGTGTAATTTAAAGACCCCCACTAAAATAGCTGCAATGGCAACAACGAACATAGGCCCTGCTTTGCTAATGGCTTGATCTAACCAAGCAGGCAGAGACAGTTTCTTCACCAATTTAGGAAAGTGCCCTTTGAAATACCACAAGCCGACGCAAGCAAGTATGCCCGCTACTAAAGTATTGTAGTTAATGTCGTTAATATGTGTTCCAAGTTGCCACAAGGTTTCATCAAAGCTTAAGCCTGAGGCAACAGGGATGCCTAAAATATGCTTTAATTGGCTGGTTGTTATAATAATGGCTGATGCACTGGTAAAACCACTGACAACGGGCATACTAATAAAATTGGTAATGCTGCCTAAGCGAAACACCCTCATCGCGATCAAAAACAAGCCGGATAAAAAAGAGATGTTAACGGCATAATGTAGGTATTCTGCATCAGACTGCGGATTTAATGCACCAATTGAGCTGGCCACCATGATAGATATTAACGCAGCAGGCCCGACGGACAAGCTGCGACTGCTGCCTAGCAATGCGTATAAAAGTGTCGGTAAAATGGCGCAATACAAACCGTACTCCGCTGGAACGCCAGCAAGCAAAGCATAGGCCATGCCTTGCGGAATCATAACAATTGTGGCAATAATTCCAGCAATGAAATCATTAACCATTGACGTTTTAGTATAGGATTTTAGCCAATGTTGAAGTGGCAATACGTTGTTTGGTTGCATGGCAGTCTGCTTGTGTTAATGATAAAAGGGATAGGAAGCTGGATTGCTAAACTACCATAAGAGAAGCGGTTATACTCTCTCTTATTACTAAAATGAATATCGATATTACTAATTTGACTTATTGGGAGAGTGTATACAATGAAAACACGAATTAGTGTTGTTCCTACAAAATGGCGATGTCTTTTAAGTGCCAATTTGTTGTTATTAAGTGTGACGACACTTGCTGGAGAAGCCGATGTTGTAAAGGTGAATGTCAATTGCTCTGATACTACATGCAGTATGCAAACAACCGTTTTACATCAAGACAGTGGTTGGGAGCATTATGCAGATCGGTGGGAGGTTCTCAATGAGCAGGGTGACATCATTGCGACACGGGTGTTATTGCATCCCCATGAAAACGAGCAACCTTTCACACGGGGGATGCAATTTAAAAAGCCGAAAAATTCGCCGACGGTTCAAGTTCGAGCACACGATTCAGTGCATGGGTACGGAGGCAAAAGTATCACGGTGAGTTTACCGTAAACTGTATGAATTCGCAGGGTGATGAAAGAGATGAATGTTCTAAAGTCATGTTTGCCCGCGGCTTTCAGTTTATCAAAAGGCTCACACTCATAATTAGAACCCATGCAGCAGTCAAACAAATACGAAAATTTTTCATCATATTTTCTCCAAGAGCAGATGGATAAATAAACTGAAAAAGCTCCTAAGTCTATCTTGAATTAGGCTGTAAGTTAACGGAACTAAGGCGACAAGACACCTTGATTATTAGCTCGGATAATCTCTATCAAGACTGTGCAAGACTTTGTTACATTAGGTTGCTCTACTTTACCCCTCCTAGGATCAGTTTTTGCTAAATTGTACTAATTGGTTTTATTAAGTTTGTTTTAAGTTCCTATCAAGCAGACGTAGAAAATCAATAATACAGCTCATATACAATCTGCTTTCATAGCAGCTGATGATAAAAAAAATAACAAGGGTTACTATCATGAAAAAACTTGCATTAAGTTTAACTGCCGTTGCAATCTCAATCTCCGCAGCAACAACACACGCTGGTGAAGTTGAAGTTCTACACTGGTGGACATCTGGCGGTGAAGCCGCATCCATCAATGTATTAAAAGGTTTGATGGAAGAAGAAGGCCACACTTGGAAAGATTTTGCTGTTGCGGGTGGCGCCGGTGAATCAGCAATGACCGTCTTAAAGTCGCGTGCCATTTCAGGTAACCCACCTGCTGGAGCCCAAATTAAGGGACCAACGATTCAAGAGTGGGGTGACCTTGGTTTCCTATCTAATCTTGATGACGTTGCTAAACAAGGCGAATGGGATTCAGTTTTACCTCAAGTAGTTAGTAATACAATGAAACACGAAGGACATTACGTGGCAGCGCCTGTCAATGTTCACCGTGTAAACTGGTTGTGGGCTAACCCAGAAGTATTCCGTAAGTCAGGCGCAAGCATCCCTTCAACGTGGAAGCAATTCATTACCGAAGCAGATAAAATTAAAGCTGCAGGTTTCACACCTCTTGCTCATGGTGGTCAAGCATGGCAAGACGCCACATTATTTGAAGCCATTGCATTAGAAAAAGGCTCGGAATTCTATTACAACGCCTTTGTTGCTTTATCTGATGACACATTGCGCAGCGATGACATGGTTGACGTTTTCCGCACATTCAAAAAAACGCGTGACTACGTCGATACAGGATTCTCAGGACGTGATTGGAACATCGCTACGTCAATGGTTATTAATGGCGATGCTGCAATGCAAATCATGGGAGATTGGGCAAAGGGCGAATTCACGGCTGCTGGCAAAAAAGCCGGCATTGATTACGTTTGCTTCCCCGCACCGGGCACCAGTGATATGTTTACCTTTAACATTGATAGCTTAGCGATGTTTAAAGTAAAAGGTACAGACAATCAAAAAGCTCAACAAGATTTGGCTCGTTTGATTTTAGAGCCTGAATTCCAAGAAACATTTAATCTAAACAAGGGTTCTATCCCTGCTCGCTTGAATATGTCTCGTGAGAAGTTTGATTCCTGCGCTCATTCTTCTATGGATTCTTTCCTAGCCAGCTCCTCTACAGGCAACTTACTGCCAAGTATGGCTCACGGCATGGCCGCATCTTCTATGGTTCAAGGCGCAATTTATGATGTGGTAACAAACTACTTCAATAATGAGTCTATGACAGCCGAAGAAGCTGTTGATAAATTGGCTCGTGCAGTGAAAGCAAGTATGTAATTGTTCTTCGAGGCTAGCCTCCTATAGACAGCGCTAGCCTCCTTTTTTCTGTCCTGATTGAAAGCCTAATACTATGAAAACAAACGCCATTAATTCTGAGCCAAACAAGGCTCAGGCAGGCCGCCCTGCACGCTTAACATTAGCCGATTGGATGCCCAAAATAGTCATGGCACCGACAGTTATTGTTACTCTGGTTTGCATGTATGGATACATGATTTGGACGGCTGTCCTCTCTATGACCAACTCACGTATGTTGCCCTCTTATGATTTTGTTGGATTAAGCCAATATGAGCGCTTATTCAATAACGATCGCTGGATTGTCGCATTAACAAACCTCGGTGTTTTTGGAGGGTTGTTCATCTTAATTTGCCTATTGTTGGGTGTGATTCTTGCTATTTTTCTAGACCAAAAAATTCGCGCAGAAGGCGCTATCCGTACCATTTATCTTTATCCAATGGCCATCTCTTTTATTGTCACGGGTACCGCTTGGAAATGGCTATTAAACCCAACCAATGGTTTTGAAAAACTCATGATCGACATGGGCTTTACCGATTTCACATTTGACTGGCTCGTTAATCCAGACAAAGTTGTTTATTGCTTGGTTATCGCCGCTGTTTGGCAAGCCTCTGGCTTTGTTATGGCGCTCTTTTTAGCTGGCCTTAGAGGTGTTGATGGGGATTTAATTAAAGCCGCTCAACTTGATGGGGCCAATACCTTTACAACGTATAGACGCATTATTTTACCGTCATTAAAACCTGTTTTTTTCAGTGCGATGGTGATTTTGTCCCACATTGCGATTAAGAGTTTTGATTTGGTTGCCGCCTTAACCAATGGTGGCCCTGGTTATTCTTCGGATTTACCGGCTAACTTTATGTATGCGCACACTTTCACCCGTAGCCAAATCGGCTTAGGTTCCGCATCGGCCATGGTTATGTTGGGTTGTGTGCTTGCTATACTCGTTCCTTATCTCTATTCCGAACTACGAGGAGAGCGCCATGAGTAATATTCAAGCCATTCGTCGTAAAACAACCTCTGTTGAAAAGCTACTACGTGTTGCTTTATATCTGGTACTCATCAGTGCCGCTACAATTTATTTATTACCTTTTATTGTCATGTTGATTACATCTTTAAAAGATGTAGAAGAAATTCGCTCAGGCACCTTGCTGTCTTTACCTTCAAGTTTGCACTTTGATTCTTGGAGCAAAGCATGGTCTTCCGCCTGTACGGGCAGCACCTGTGAAGGCATTTCACCATTCTTCTTGAACTCGTTTCAAATCGTGATTCCAGCGGTGATTATTTCTACCATACTGGGAGCCATTAACGGCTATGTCATTTCCATGTGGAAGTTTCGTGGCAGTGATTTGTTTTTTGCGGCCTTATTGATTGGCTGCTTTATTCCGTTTCAAGTGATTCTATTACCAATGGCAAGAACACTGGGCTGGCTTGGCATTGCGAATACCACCAGCGGTTTGGTCTTTGTGCATGTGGTGTATGGTGTGGCTTTCACCACGCTTTTCTTCCGTAACTTTTATCAATCCGTACCCAGCGAATTGGTCAAAGCTGCTCGTTTAGATGGTGCAGGCTTCTTCACTATTTTCTACCGTATTATTTTGCCTATCTCGACGCCTATTATTGTCGTGACGGTCATTTGGCAATTTACTCAAATTTGGAATGACTTTCTCTTCGGCGTGGCGTTCTCCGGCTTCGATACACAACCTGTTACCGTTGCCTTGAACAACCTAGTTAATACCAGTTTTGGCGGAAAAGAATACAATGTGGATATGGCCGCTGCGATTATGGCTGCCTTACCAACACTGATTGTGTATGTATTGGCTGGTAAATATTTCGTCCGTGGCTTAACCGCTGGCGCAGTCAAAGGCTAATCCCTGATATTTAAAATAACACAACATATTGAGAAAAACAGTCGTCCGCTTAGACACGGTTCAACGATAAAAAGCGGGCGCACTGATCCCACATTCGGAGTTTAGAACATGGCAAATTTAGTCATCGACAATGTCGTAAAGCGTTACGGTCAAACTGAAGTATTAAAAGGTATTAACATCGCAATTGAAGCAGGCGAGTTCCTCATTTTGGTTGGCCCATCAGGTTGTGGTAAATCTACTCTAATGAATGCCATCGCAGGATTAGAAGACGTTACCGAGGGCCGCATTTTAATTGATAATAATGACGTAACCTACGCAAACCCTAAAGATCGTGACATCGCAATGGTGTTCCAATCGTACGCTCTTTATCCAAATATGACAGTGGGACAAAACATATCCTTCGGTTTAGAAATGCGTAAAGTGCCCAAAGAAGATCGTGATATCGAAGTAGAACGCGTTGCCGATATGTTGCAAATCACCCATCTGTTGCATCGTAAACCCGCACAGCTTTCAGGCGGTCAACGACAGCGTGTGGCCATGGGGCGTGCGTTGGCTCGTCGCCCTCAGTTGTATTTATTTGATGAACCACTGTCTAACTTGGATGCAAAACTACGAGTAGAAATGCGTACTGAAATTAAAAAGCTGCATCAAAAACTGGGCACCACAATTGTCTATGTAACCCATGATCAAATCGAAGCCATGACACTGGCCGACCGCATTGCGGTAATGAAAGACGGAGAAGTGCAACAACTGGGTACACCACAAGAGATCTATGACAATCCGACCAATTTATTTGTTGCAGGTTTTATGGGGTCTCCAGCGATGAACTTCATTCCAACCAAAGTCATAGAGACAGACAACGGTTTCATGTTAGAAATTAATGCAACACAAAAAACCCTATTACCCTTCCCTCGTCAAGATTGTCTAAAAAACTACGCAGGGCAAACCATTATGTTGGGATTGCGTCCTGAAATGATCACCGAGCCTCAAGCCCATAAAAATGGAGATGCTTTTGTGGTTACGACTGAAATAGAAGTTGAAGTCACCGAACCCATGGGCGCGGATACCATGATCATCACTCGTATTGAAGGCAATGAGATCAACTGTCGTTCACATCCAGCCTATGCAGCTAAACCGGGTGAACATCTTAAGATGATGTTTGATATGTCAAAAGCCGTTGCCTTTGATCAAAAAACAGGTGCCCGTATTGATGTTTAGCAAAACGCGATCAATTTGCTGACGGGCTAACAAAATACACATGCCCCATGGCGTATTTTTTTAGTGGCGCTCTATTTCTGCGACTGCGTTATACGTAGTGGCATTTAACCAACCTCCGGGTTGGTTTTTTTTATTGAAATATACGTACAGACGATCATCATGCAACGCTATTTATCCCCACCCTGTGTGTCTTTTACACTCAGTTTTAAACTAGCAAAAGAGCCAAAAACCTATTAGTATCGAATCCTCTTCTTCATTAATAAATGGGTTCAAAACTTAAGCGAAAGTGATGAAAATACTGACGAACATATGCTCAGACGATCTACAGAAAAGTAAAGCGTTCAAAGCAAGAAAGCCAGATTACGCTGTGAAGGCAATCTGGCTTTTTTAATCTACGAAAAAAAGTGGTCTGCCCTTTTTAGCTCGTTTTTTAACACAGAGCGTATTAACTCGCGTGGCTTGAAAGCGTTTTTAATAATTCATCCATTCTATAAGACAATTCGTCATTGCGTAACATGCTCATGTTTTCGTTAAATGCCTCGTGAAAGCTTGGAATAGACAAGGATCCTACAACGGCCGCACCGAAACGAGGCAGTGATTTTTCCGCTATCTCAAGTGCACTTTTACCACCACGCCCACCTGGAGAGGTGGATAACAACAGCGTCGGCTTATTCTGGAATATCTTCTGTTCAATACGAGAAGCCCAATCAAAAAGATTCTTAAATGCCGCGCTATAATTGCCATTGTGTTCCGCAAAAGAAACAATCACCACATCCGCTGCTTGGATTTTATCTAACAAAGCCTGAGCTTTAGGGTGAGCTTTACTCCCTGTTGATTGCTCTAGCTCTTGTTCTTTTTGTGAGGTAAATAAAGGCAGATCAAAATCGTCTGCTTCCAATGTGGACAATTCTATCGGGGTAGAACAGGGCAGTTTGTTGGCGGCAAAAACAGCCAGTTTCTGATTAATTGAGGTATCACTACCACTGGCACCAAAAGCAAATACTTTCATCGAGGTCTTCTCCATTACAAATAATGTATAAAATAAAGCGGCACAAGAAAAAGCCATGCCATTGCTTCCAGAGTATACAAATCTGTTGCTTTTAGCCACGCAGCTGCCTATTCTTATTTCGATACGAATGCTTATTTCTATACAAATGAATAAGGTGATATATGCAAATCAATGGATCCGCTTTCCAGAATGGCGTAACAGGCTTTCAGACTAGCCAAAACAATTTAAGCCAAGCAAGCCGTAATGTTGCTCATGCATCCACAACCGATGCGAGTAAAGCGGGTTCATCGGCTATCCAAGATGGGTTAGTGGACGCGACGACCAGCAAGCTCGAAGCCCAAGCGAATGCCAAGGTATTAGAAACGGCCAATAAAACCCTCGGATCTATTATCGATATTACCGCGTAACCCTACCAACCTCATGTTACAACCTGTGGCAAACATCGGTTTGCTACCGATATGCACATACATCAACAGTGATACATAAAGAATGTGACACGCTGCTTATAAGTGATCACGAAAGGCAATAAACCATTATGAATACCAAACTGTACAAGTCTGTCCATAACCTTGCAGAAAAGCTCCTGATCGCGGCGAATAAAAAAGATCAGAAAAAATTCGATACCCTCTATACTGAGCTTAAGGCGATTTGCATCGACAACGAAAACACCAATAAAGACCATCCGGTACAATGGGAAACATTGGCGGATTTCACTGAGGAGCTAGAAGAGGCAATTGCAGGCTATGAAAAAGCACTAGCGAAAGCCATCGCGATTAATTCGAAAGATTATATTGCATCAATTGCCTTTTCCATGGCCACCTTGCAACTTGAATTAGGTCAGAAAGATGAGGCACTCAAAAGCCTTCAAACCGCAAAAACAAATGCTAACAAAAACGAAGATAAAGAGTTCCAATTAGAAATAAACGCACTGCTGAAAACGCTCGTCTAAAATTGATTCCAATGCGTTTGTAACCATTTTAAGGCATCCACTTGAGTTACGATTTCTTTAGGTAACTCTTTGTGAATGATTTCGGCAACTTTTACTAAGGTTTTTTTAAGTTTGAGGCGCTTTACTCTGGAGAAGCGCGTAATTAAATAATGCACTTCAGAAGCTTCATTTCGGTTAAAAGGCGTCTTATCTGGCGCACCGGATACTCTCGCATCATCACTGGGTATCTGAGTCATCAGGTAATGGATATTGTTCGGTAAATCTGTCACTTTGAAAGGTTTCAACGGTGTCTCTGCTATTAGCTAAATCTGTTGTATGGGAAATAAATCATAGTTTGGCAATGATTAGCAGTTTACGCTATTTTCCGCCACGGCGCTTGATTGTTTCCTCGATAATAGAACGCAAAAATGTGCGAGAAATACAGCCAAACCTGCACATTCCATCCTTAAAATTCTTAATTGGTACGAATAGATATTCAACGAAGTAACAAACTGGGAAGCGGCTTCCAAAGGCTATTTTTATGAATTTGTTTGGTTAATAATCACTCCATCGAAACGCAACAGCGCTTCACTTTTTATACATTTTGGAGATTTATTATGAACACATTTACTAAAGCATCTTTGGCTCTTTTGGCTTCTTCTGTTATCGCGACGTCTGCTTTTGCAGCAGGTTCTACTGGTGAAACAGCATACGAAGATTACCGTACCAACGTTTCAAGCGTTGAAGCTTTATCTAACACTTTAGAGTCTAAAGGCATTGAGTTTAACGCTGATGTGAACCTTCAAGGCGCGAATACGTTCTCTAAGAAAGCCGATGCTTACAGCGACAAGTATGAAGAACTACAAACCATCTTCAATGCGGCTCACTTCGCGAACTAAGTTCGAGCAGCACGGTTTGATCTATTGAAAAGCTCTCCCTCTTTTCTAAGGTTCCTTTTTAGCCAGATTGTCTTTTGACAGTCTGGCTTTTTTATCTAACGTCTCTATCTTGCCACCACATCAAACAAAAACTTTCGCTTTCGCAAAAACTCAATGAGCTAAAGTACAAAAAACCTTCGTCTTTTCTGCTTGCGTCACTGGCGTCGTCTGCTCAGAAAAAACAAAGGCTTTTTATCTGACTGAGCATTTTTATAAAAGCTAACTTTTTGAAGTTATTGAACTAAATACATGAGTGCCTTATATGTTCGGCAGTGAAGTCTGAGGGGTCTTGCTTGCCAAATGCTTAGAATTCGAGTAAAAGTATAAGAAGGCAATACGTAAAATATAAAAAGCACGAAGGTTTTTAAAAAGTGGCCTTCGAAGGGTTCAAAAAACACCGCGATATAAACAGGGACGTCACCAACCTTGAAAAAGCAAATTCCCTATAGATAACGCGGCCGTTCAACAGACGGTTATAACAATGGCTGCGCCACTGTATAACCGCTTAGTAGTTATAAGCCTCGACTAATCTTGAGTTAAATTCAATAATGGAGTACAAAAATTGAAAGGATATTTAATATTAGATTTCTCTATAAAGGATTTTAGCCTTTTTAAAGAGTATATCGATAAAATCCCTGCATTTATTAAAAAACATGGTGGTAGATACGTTGTTCAAGGTGTCGAACCTGAAGTCATGGAAGGTGATTGGAAGCCTGAAAGAATTGTAGTATTGGAGTTTCCTAATAAAGAAATTGCGAAAGGCTTTTTAGAAGACCCTGAAGCACAATTTTTATTTTCTATTCGGCACAATACTACTGAAAGTAAGTTAATTTTAGTGGAAGGCTGTTTTTAGTCTGTAAATCAAGCTTATAACAAGGCATTGCAGTAAGACAAATTACAGTTTGCTCGTACCCATTCTTCGTGCAGTTCAGCAAACCATAATTTTTCACTTAGCAAAGCGTTAGCAATATACTCACAATTCAATCAGGGAATTAAACTTGCAAAATACCGATCTCTATAACATTTTAGATGATGAATTAAGCAAGATCGTTGAAAGTTTTAGTGAAGAGTTAAATTTAAAAGAATATATAAGCCACTCATACGCTTAATCTAATGATTTCAAATGGTTAGCTCTAACCAAACTATTCAATCAAACAAAAAGTCTTTGTTTTTCTGCGCTGACGACGACAGTGACACAAGCAGAAAACGCGAATGGACTGATTCCTTATGACTATCTGGTAACATTGTTCGAAGAGATCCCCAAACGAAATCACGATGACACCTTAAGGACCTACTCCCGTGGAATAGTAAACGCTAAGAGATAAGCAAGGTGTGGTTGCCCGTACGCTTATAATTTTAGTGGATAACCCAAAGTACTTGTATGTACCCAATTAACGCTTAATACAGAAGATGAAATGTGTGTAAAATGCCGTTAAAAATGCACATTCCATCTTTAAAATTCTTAATTGGTACGAATAGATATTCAACGAAGTAACAAACTGGGAAGTGGCTCCCAAAGGTTATTTTTATGTCTCCGCTTAGTGAATAATCTCTCCATCGAAACGCAACAGCGATTCATTTTTTTATACATTTTGGAGATTTATTATGAACACATTGACTAAAGCATCTTTGGCTCTTTTGGCTTCTTCTGTTATCGCGACGTCTGCTTTTGCAGCAGGTTCTACTGGTGAAACGTCTTACGAAGATTACCGCACAAACGTTTCCAGTGTTGAAGCATTGTCTAACACATTAGAATCTAAAGGCATTGAGTTTAACGCTGATGTGAACCTTCAAGGCGCGAACACATTCGCTAAGAAAGCCGACGCTTACAGCGACAAGTACCAAGAATTGCAAACGATTTTTAATGCCGCTCACTTCGCTAATTAATAGCAACATCTGAGCAATCAGTTAAAAATCGAGTTACCCTTCTAAAAATCAGATTTCTAAAAGGAATCTGATTTTTTTTATGTCTAGTATTTGTCTTTTAGACGCGATCTAAAAACGACTTGATGTAATATATCCCTCTACTTTAGGCTGCCAAAAAAGAGATAACCAACTGTAATATTTCTATCACATAAAGACTTTAAGGTATTTTTTATACTTCGCTTGTTATAAAGTATTTTTAAACGGTTGTTTACGTTTTTATTAAACAGTATTTATTTTGATAGCTAATAGCTAATAGCTAAAGGAAATGTCTAATGTTGAAATCCAGTTTCGCAGTAGCCACCATTGCCTCGTTAGGCCTAGTTGGTTGTGCATCTATTCCAGGCTCGACAAACCCTCTTGATCTAAAAATCGTACATATTAATGACCACCATTCACATTTAACGCCTGATAAAGGAGTCGATTTGAAATTAGGTGGTGATAAAACTCGTGTTGCTGTTGGTGGTTTTCCATCTGTCGTAACAAAGATAAATGAATTGACGTCTACTCATGGACCGGTTATTAAAGTTCACGCGGGTGACGCCATTACAGGGGATTTATTTTATACCCTATTTAAAGGTAAAGCAGATGCCGCTCTGATGAACGAAGTCTGTTTTGATGTCTTCACACTGGGTAATCATGAATTTGATGCGGGTGATGCGGGTTTAGTCACATTCCTTGATTGGCTAAAAGAAGATCCTACGTGTAGCACAGATGTTATTTCTGCCAATGTTAAGCCTGAAATAGGTGTATCGCCTTTAACCATGAAAGGTGCAGATGATTACTTTACGCCTTATACCATTAAACACTTTAACGGTGAAAAAGTCGGCTTTATCGGTATTGATATTGCGAACAAAACCAAGAACTCATCAAGTCCAGACGCCACTACGGTCTTTTTAGATGAAGCCGAAACAGCACAAAAATACATCAATGAATTGGAAAGTATGGGCATCAATAAAATTGTGCTTGTGACTCATTACCAATATGAAAATGACTTAAAACTCGCCGCCAAGTTAGAAGGCGCAGACGTGATTATCGGTGGTGATTCACACACACTTTTAGGCGATTTTGATGGTTTAGCGTTAGATTCTGCAGGGCCTTACCCAACAAAAGTAACCGGTGCTGATGGTAACACAGTCTGTGTTGCTCAAGCTTGGCAATACTCGGCTGTTGTTGGTGAATTGGATGTTAGTTGGGACAATCAAGGTGTCGTAACAAGCTGTATTGGTACCCCTCATGTTTTACTGGCGGACAGTTTCAAACGCAAAAACTCTGATGGCAAACGTGTTGAGTTAACCGGTTCTGATCGCGATGCGGTTTACCGCGACATTGCTAAGATCAAAGAATTCAGCATTGTCGAAGGCGATGCAAAAGCGTCTGAAACCTTAGCTGGATTCTCTGCTCAAGTAGATCAGATGAAAGGTCAAGAAATTGGTCAATCTGCCTCAAACTTATGCTTAGAGCGTATTCCAGGTCAAGGCCGTTCTAAGTTATGCGATCGCTCCATGACGGCAAGCCACGGTGCCGACATTACCAATATTGTTGCCAAAGCCTTCCGTGATATGAGTAAAACATCTGATATTGCGATTCAAAATGGTGGCGGTGTGCGTGTTGATATTGCTGAAGGCAAATTAACAATCGGGGATGCTTACACATTACTACCATTTGCTAACACCATTGTTGAGCTGGACATGACAGGCGCTGAAATTCACACCGTTCTAGAAGAAGCATTAGATTATGCAATGTCGGAAGGTGGTTCAACAGGTGCTTACCCATATGCGGCGGGCTTACGTTGGAAAGTGGATGCATCAAAAGCAAAAGGCCAACGCTTTTATGACATTGAAGTTATGAGGAAAGGTGAAAGCTGGAAAACCATCGATATGTCAGCTTCTTACAAAGTAGCAACAAACAACTATATCGCTGGCGGTAAAGACGGTTACTTGACCTTTGCGGATGTTTTAAAAGATGGTCGAGTACTGGATACGTATCTAGATTATGCTCAAAGCTTTGTGGATTATGTATCCAAAGTAGGCACAATTGATAAGCTACCTTTAGATGAATACTCTACGCAGTCATTCATTAATAAAGAAGGTGTACAGCAATAATTGTTGCATCACGTTTCTCTAGAGAGTAGCAAAAAATAAAACTGAGCCCATATTATTGGGCTCACTTTTTATCTTTATTAGGGTTTTCGACCGTGAGAACTCTCTCTCAATAGTAAAGATCCTTCTTTGTTGTCAGTCTCTCTAAACCGTCATCTGTTTTCTATCTCTGTGTTTTCAAGGGTCATCCATCGGTTTTTAATCGAGTTCAGGCGTAGACTTTAAAGTTTGTGTTAAACGCCTTTTTTGCAATCGCTTCCTGTATACTTCCCGCTTTCTTCTCTTGCTTTTTTGTATAACGCGAGATTAAGGTATACGAGTATAAGTCAGCGTCCACGTTAATGGCTTCGGTAATTTACTCGATTCTAATGTTGCGGAATATTCCAGCTCATTTTCATTACGCATTGTCCATTCGTTGGTACGCTTACCTCGGTCTGATTCAAGAACCACAACAACGCGCTCCCTTGCGTGTTCTAACGTACCCAAGACCTCTCGGCCATCATCCGTGAGGATTTTGCTTTTATTCGCCGATAGTACCAGCTCAGACGCTTTTTTATCGCCACATTGCCAGATGAAATGAGTATCATCACTAGACAAAGCCCACGTCTCACAGATTTTCGCTTCTTTTTCCAAAACAGGTCGTGCTAATGCGCGAATAAAGAAGTTAATCTTCTTCACCGATTCTTCTACGGCCATATCCAATTTTGCTTGGGTATTCGCTTTATCTTGCAGATACCATGTCCCTTCGATTGGGCTAGCTGCCCAAGTATGGCAAGCAAACATCAATGCACTGCCTATTACTAACGATTTTTTCACAGCGTAACCTCTATTATTTTTATTGTCAGAGTTTATTTTTAGCTTTGACATACCCAAATTGCAATAATTAAATTACGTAAAATAACCAATTCAAATAGCATAACTAAAATGATAAACGTGAAACATGAATCAATTCAACACCCTAGTCTCGGAATAGTGTATTCCAATAGACTACTTACGAAGTAGATCCTTTCTAATAAGTATAAAAAAAGACGTGCTGTAGCACGCCCTTTTCGCTGTCAGTTTATTTGACCACTAGAGTCGCTCGATTAAATACATCATTTAAAGCGGTTCGCTCTTACTTTTCTTTTGTAAACAAAGCCACTCGTTGTGCTTCTAAAATCTCATTAATGCCTTTACGAGCCACTTTTAACATCCCCATCATTTTCTCATCATCAAACGCAGCGCCTTCCGCTGTACCTTGAATCTCGATGAAGCCGCCTTTATCGTTCATAATAACGTTCATGTCTGTTTCAGCGTTTGAATCTTCAGGGTAATCCAGATCCAATACAGGAACGCCTTTATAAACACCAACAGAAATGGCCGCTATTTGCGATACGATTGGGTTTTCTTGAATTTTTTTGGTCTCAACCAGTTTACGAACCGCATCCGCAAGCGCGACAAAACCACCCGTGATAGATGCTGTACGTGTACCGCCATCCGCTTGGATGACATCACAGTCAATGGTCAGTGTGTGCTCACCTAGCTTTTTCAAATCAACCGCTGCGCGTAAAGATCGGCCAATTAAACGTTGAATTTCAACCGTACGACCACCTTGTTTACCACGAGCGGCTTCACGGTCCATACGACTGTGAGTAGAGCGTGGCAACATACCGTATTCAGCCGTGATCCAACCCTGACCTTTGCCTTTCAAGAAACGTGGAACACCTGGCACTAATGTTGCCGTACAAATAACTTTCGTATCACCACACTCAATTAATACAGACCCTTCGGCATGTTTCGTAAAGTTACGGGTAATCTTAAGTTTGCGTAACTGATCGGTAGCTCGGCCACTTGGTCGCATAGGTCTCTCTCTATCTTCATGAATATAAACATCGTATTATAGCGAAGACTAAGGCAAAAGCGCACCTATCTCGATCACTGTTCCTCAATCTTTGGCTGAGTTACACTATTTCATAACAGACTCATCACCTTACACACAAAATAATGATTGGAAATACTTTATGACAGCAAGCATGACCGCTTTTACCCGCAAAGAAACCGCTTTTGATTGGGGAACCATCAGCTGGGAAATTCGCTCCGTAAATCAACGTTTTCTAGAGCCACACTTTCGTCTACCAGAAAACTTCAGAGAGCTTGAATTTACCTTTCGTGACGTCCTTCGTAAGCAACTAAACCGAGGTAAAGTTGAATGCCAACTGCGTTTTCAAAGCGCAGACAAAGCCACAACAGGTTTGACAATTAATGGGAAAAACACACAGAACTTAGCGCAAGCATTGGCACGCATAAGCCAACATGTGCCTTCTGCCACGCAACCGAGTACGTTAGACATTTTGCAGTATCCCGGTATTTTATCGGATTCAAGCATCGACGCAGATGTAATGAAAAAAAGCATCATCGAATTGTTTCACGACGCAGTGAAAGACCTTATTCAAGTTCGAATTAGAGAGGGTTCAGCGCTAGAGCAACTGATTCACCAACGTCTAGACGACATTGACGTGATTGTGGAGCAAGTGAAAACCAAACTGCCAACGATTCTCGCCGCACAAAAGCAGAATTTAACCGACAAATTAGACGCTGCCAAGGTTGACCTTGACCCAATGCGCGTCGAACAAGAAATAGTCTTACTCGCTCAAAAAGCCGACGTCGCCGAAGAACTCGACCGCCTATCGACTCACACTCAAGAAGTCCGTCGGCAACTAGCACAAAAAGGCCCAATTGGCCGCCGCCTCGACTTCTTAATGCAAGAGCTCAACCGCGAAGCCAACACCTTATCCTCTAAATCCATTGTGATCGAAACCACTCAAAACGCCGTGGAACTGAAGGTATTGATTGAGCAAATGAGAGAGCAAATTCAAAACATCGAATAGTTTCCTAGGTAGAAAATTACCCGTCCAAGAATGTCTTAAAGCTCTGTATTACCATGTGAAGAGGATTGTAAATACAGGGCTTTTTTATTTTCCCTGTCCAAATCGGTTTGCAGATGTCCGTTACCAACTACCTGTTTAGTGGTGGGCAGAATAGTGAGCAGTCCCCTCATTTTGGCTCAATAAGCATTTTGCGGTGAGCAAATTGGTGAGCAGTAAGTTGCTCAATTTTCGCATTTAACTCGCCACCACAACAGGTTAGCTGCTGATTCAATAAGCAAATCGGTGGTGGGCAGCCATTATTGCCCCTCCATTATTTTCAGCAACTATGGAGTAAACATGGGAAAACTCACAGCAAAACAGGTTATTGTATACAGCAAAGCCGAGCCCAAAAAATATTCAGATGGTGAAGGGCTATACTTTTGCGTCCGCAAACAGGGCTCGCCTTATTGGATGATCCACTACACCACAGCTAAAGGAAGACGAGAAGCGGCCTTGGGAAAATTTCCTTTAATGTCGTTGGTCGACGCTAGAATTGCCGCAGCATATTTTCGAAAGAAGTACGCGACGGCATAGATCCTCTTCTGGAAAAACAGAAAATCGAATTACTTGACATTGAAACCGTGGATCAACTGTTCCATGACTGGTATCGAACCGATCTGAGCCGACGACTCAAGCACTCAAAGATTCCGTATCGGGTTTACACCAAAGACATAAGCCCAGTCATTGGCATTAAGTGTATTGCTAAGGTGACCACACGCGACGTGCGTGAAGTATTAGAGCGCATTCGAGAAAGTAACTGCCCTACCATTGCCAACGACACCTTGATGTACATGAAGCAGCTGTTTCGACATGCGATTAAGCTCGACTTAACGTTGAACAACCCAGCCGCAGCATTTACCGTTGACGATGACGGTGGCGTGGAGTCCAGTAAAGACAGAATGCTCAGCAAAGAGGAAATTCACTGCGCCTTCAGTGTGTTTCATACCCATATCAATAGCTTTGGCCGCGATAACTACTGCGCCAAGCCATTGACTGGTTTAACGAGCTGTAAATTCGTGCTTGTGGCTCGCCTTATGTTTTCCCAGCCAGACGAGCAAGCCATCGTCCGCATATGGGACCAGATACGCTTAACCGCGCCATTTCTAAACTTTTTGTACCCTAAACCAACCTCGCATCAAACTACAAACCGTTTGATTTTTTAAACCCAGAATGCAAACGATCGTTTGGCGTCTCGATTTTTTTGCACTAGTTGAATAGCACCAAACAGCGCCGCATTGGACGATATATTTCAAACAGTTAGCTGCGCACAGGCCATAACAAAAACCGATTTAACTGGTTAGTTTGATGGCCATTTCTTTCATCTATTTCACCACGGGGTCTGTACCAGACAACTGAAAATAGACAGTATGAAAAATCAACAAGGTGATAAGTAACGTGTTATGGGCTAGTGGCAACGATTGGGATAGAGAATGGATACGGCAGGTGGTCGGGTCGCTTTACTGGTTGGGCATGGCGCGTATACTCTCTATCCAGCACTAAGCCAGTGCGATAATGCAGCCGAACGCTTAACCCGCTGGCTGACCTATCAGTTACCGCGCGTTAAACAAGCGCACCCAGGCTGCCCGATTCACCAATGGCTGAACAGCATTGGCGCACAAGTGATCGTAGAAAAATGGCAGAGTCCCGAACAATGGCCAAACCTGTATTGGCTACCTTTACCTGAGGTTGATGGTCACGCGCAAGGCGGGTTGGTTTTGTTACCAGCACATTTGTTACCGGCATATGTGGATGGCACAATTCAAACCAACACATTGCAAGCAAACGCACCTGCCAACGCCTGTATTTTTTGGTGCATCACACCTTTATCTAAAACAGGAAAACGCGCTACCTTGCACCCCAAACAGCAAAACCGCGCCTTTTTCCTGCTCAGCTCGCCGGAGCAAATGGGCAAATCATGCATGGGGTTATTACTGAGAGGTTTGAAAAATGAGAGCCAAAAAAGAAACGGCAACGTGATCAGCCACCAGTTAAACCTAGCGCTGCTGCACCAGCTTTGTGGGCCGGAGAATGATGTGTGGTTGAAAGCGAATTTTGGTGCCATAACTCATTACGGTACCAAAAATTAGAAGCCGGAAAAAAGAGTAACCCCTCACAGGGCGCTGATCTAACGGATAGCGGGAGGGGCGTTGTTGATACGATTTTAATATCAAAAGTATCAAATAGCTCGATGTTTTTGGCTAGAGTGTTCTCTGTTAGGTTTTTACTCAGGCTTCACTTTGAACTATTCGGAATTTCCAGATGGTTGCGTTTTGTACAGCTCTACCAGCTTGATTATATGACTCTTAATAATTAGCTCTTCCCTCTCAATACAGCCAGGTATCCGGTCAATTCAAGCATTTCCAAACGCCATCCCAAAAAAACAAATTTACAGTAACGGCGTTTTTGCAAAATAAATATTTGACAACTTGTGGATCTCAGCTTAAACTTACTAAAAAGTTGCAGAAACGCCATTACAACGCATTTGAGGTGACAATGAAAGTTAATTTGAAAAAAATTGCCTCTGTACAGATGGGGCACTCTTTTAGGTCAAAGCTTGAGCCAGACGCTAATGGAAATATCTCTGTTATCCAGATGAAGGATTTAACTGAAGATAACCGACTAAATGTCCAAGAGCTAGTGCAGATTGTTATGCAAGATTTGAAGGATCATCACAGAGTTAAACATAACGACTTAGCATTTCGCTCTAGAGGTCAAACTAATACGGCAGCATTGATTGACCAAGAGTTGAATGATGCTGTTATTGCTGCACCACTGTTGCGAATTCGAGTTGAAAGTGATTCGGTTATACCAGCGTATTTATGCTGGTTTATTAATCAACCGACTTCACAAGCAGTATTGCAAAGTAAGGCAACCGGAACGGCGGTAAGAATGATTGGCAAACCTGCACTTGAAAATCTAGAGATAGTAGTCCCTAGTCTCGATGTACAGAAAAAGATAATTGAGATTTACCAATTATCCATCAACGAGCAGAAGCTAATGAATGCATTAGCAAAGAAAAAGGAGGTGTTAACTGACGCAATATTAATGAATTTAGCAGTGAATACCCAGTAATGACAGTTACTGGGTTTAGACGAGCCGAAAGTGTGACAGCACTTTTAGCAAAACTTTAATCCACATTTCATTTGAAAAACAGGAGCCGAAATTATGGCAAAGAATACATCATCAAGCAAGGGCAATACCCGACATGTCGTACCACATCCTGATGGATGGGCGAACAAAAAAGGCGGTGCCGAACGCGCTTCAAGCGTACACAGCACCAAACGAGAAGCCGAAGCTGCGGCGCGCGAACAAAGCAAGCGCGAAGGATCTGAGCTTGTTGTACATGGCAAAGACGGCCAGATACAACGCCAACGCAAAGATAGCCATGGTAACGACCCAAAAGACATTAAAGGATAGTCGCCCTTATGAGTGATGAATACAAAAAGAAAATAGGGTTACCTGAATCGCATACCCTCAACATCGTAGGTAGCCAGTGGTCGCAAAGAAAAGGCCAAGACATTGATACATACGAATGTGAAGAGCTAAACGATCAAGGTGACGTCATTGCACGGTACACCATAAAGGACAGTACATCGATTTACCCTTCATTTGGGCGGTCGATTACCTGGACTCAATCTACCGTACTCGATTCTTAACCTTTTAACTTACAGCTAGCGGGGCGCTACCGGTATAGCCTGCCCCGATTTATTGATACTGACCAAATTTGAGGGACATTTATGAATAAGAACATGAACAAAAGCATGACTCATGATATGAACGACAAGATTCAACAAAAAGACATCAACAATGCAGCATGGGCTGCATGCGATACTTTCCGTGGCGCGGTAGACCCTGCGCAATACAAAGACTACATCCTAGTAATGCTGTTCGTAAAATACATCTCCGATGTGTGGAATGATCACTACGCAGAATATAAAAAACAGTATGGTGACGACGATGTTCGTATCAGACGTAAGCTTGAGCGCGAGCGCTTTTTACTGCCAATGGTTGAACTCACAGAAGAAGTTGAGGACCCAGCAACCAAAGAGAAGAAAACCGTCGTTACCGACACTTTTTTGGCCAACTACTATTCATTGTTAGAGCGTAAAAACGAACCCAACATTGGCGAGCTGATCAACATTGTTTTAGAGCACATTGAAACCGCGAACAAAGCCAAGTTAGAAGGCGTATTCCGTAACATCGATTTCAACAGCGAAGCCAACTTAGGTAAAACCAAAGACCGAAACAGTCGCCTTAAAAACCTACTGGACGACTTTAACAAACCTGCTCTCGACATGAGCCCAGCTCGCGTACCTGAAGACGTAATAGGCAATACCTATATTTATCTTATTGAGCGCTTTGGTTCGGATGCAGGTAAAAAAGCCGGTGAATTCTACACCCCCCATAAAGTCTCTGAGCTGGTTGCGCGTCTGTCAGCACCAAAATCGGGGGCACGTATTTGTGACCCAGCCTGTGGCTCAGCTGGGCTATTGATTGAAGCCGCACGCCAAGTGGGTGACCGCAACTACTCACTCTATGGCATGGAGGTCAACGGCAGCACTTGGGCGCTTGCACGTATGAACATGTTTTTGCACGGCTCAGACTCTGCTCGTATCGAATGGTGTAATACCCTTACTTCTCCGGCCTTGGTCGAAAACGATAGACTGATGAAGTTTGATAACGTGGTTGCCAACCCTCCGTTTTCACTCGATAAATGGGGCGCGGACGATGTTGCCGAAGACAGATACAACCGCTACTGGCGTGGGCTACCGCCTAAATCAAAAGCCGACTTTGCCTTTATCAGTCATATGGTTGAAGCCGCCGTTGAAAAAGAAGGTCGTATTGCCGTAGTGGTGCCTCATGGCGTGCTATTTAGAGGCGCAGCCGAAGGCCGTATTCGTCAACAACTGATTGAAGAAAACCTACTGGATGCCGTGATTGGTTTACCTGGTAACTTGTTCCCAAGTACCGGCATTCCCGTGGCAATCTTAATATTTGACCGCTCACGTGAAAAAGGCGGTGCCAATGAAAACCGCAAAGACGTGCTGTTTGTTGATGCCAGCGGTAAAGATCATTACCAAGCAGGGAAAAATCAAAACATCCTACTGGATAAACACCTAGACAAAATTGTTGCGGCGGTAACAGCCCGTGAAGAGGTAGAAAAATACGCCCATTTAGCCACCTTTGACGAGATCAAAGAGAACGACTTTAACCTGAATATCCCGCGCTACGTCGACACCTTCGAAGAAGAAATCGAGATTGATATTGTGGCGGTACAGGCTGAGATCACCAGCCTTGAAAGCGAACTTGCCGATGTTCGCAGCAAAATGGCGGCGCTGTTAAAGTATATCGTACCTAACGAGGCGCAAAGCAACACAACGGAGGTGGCTGAATGAGTATGACGAACAACAACCATTTTGTTGACGCCAACAAAATGGTGTCTAAGTGTGAGTACGGCACTACAAACCAATTGAGTGAAGTCACGAAAATAGTGGGAGGTGCGCGATGAGTAACAAGCAACTTACCCAACCAGAACACACCAGCTTTGAAAGCTTAAAGCATGAATCTGAAGGTAACGAGTTCTGGTATGCCAGAGAGTTACAGACTGTTCTTGACTACAGTACTTGGGACAAGTTTGAGCGTGTTATCAAAAAAGCGATCACAGCCTGTGAGGGCTCTGGCCAGTCGAGTGAAGACCATTTTTCCCAGGTGGGAAAAATGGTCGATATTGGCTCGGGGGCTAAGCGAACTACCCGTGATTATCAGCTTTCCCGTTACGCCTGTTACCTCATTGTGCAAAACGGTGATGCCAGCAAGCCGGTAATCGCCAATGGGCAGACCTATTTTGCCGTTCAGACTCGTCGCCAAGAGCTACAGGATGACACTGGTTTTCAGCAACTAAATGAAGACCAAAAACGCTTAATGCTGCGCAATGAATTGGCCGACCACAACAAGCAACTGGCTGCGGCGGCCCGTGATGCAGGTGTTGAATCGGGTTTGGACTACGCCATTTTCCAAAACCATGGCTACAAAGGCTTGTATGGTGGGTTAGACAACAAAGCCATTCACCAGCACAAAGGCTTAAAAAAGAGCCAAAAAATCCTCGATCATATGGGCAGTACCGAGCTTGCCGCTAACCTGTTCCGTGCCACGCAAACAGAAGAGAAGCTAAAGCGTGATCAGGTCAGCAATAAAGCCCAAGCAAACCAGACTCATTTTGAAGTGGGCGCCAAAGTGCGCACCACCATTGAGGAGCTGGGTGGCACTATGCCAGAAGATTTGCCAACGCCAGAAAAAGGCATTCCCCAGTTGGCGCGTGCGCAGAAGAAGTTGGAGGGTGATAAATGAGTAGATTACAAACAACGCCTTCAGGTTGGAAATTAACAACTCTTGGTACCTTTATTGATTTTAAAAACGGCATTAATGCAGATAAAAATGCCTATGGCTCAGGTACTGAATTCGTAAACGTAATGGACATCTTCAAAAGAAATTTCATAAAAAAGTGCAATATTCTTGGAAAGGTGGAAATTACTGAAAAACAAAAAGCAGAGTACTCAGTAAAATATGGAGACATTCTATTTAACCGTACATCAGAAGTACCAGACGAGATTGCATTTTCATCCGTTTATCTTGATGAGACAGAAATAACATTTGGCGGTTTCGTTATTCGTGGTAGACAGAAAAAAGAGCTTCTAGATCCTTTATTTGCTGGTTACTGTTTCAACAATAGCAGTATTCGAAGAGAGATGATCCGACGTTCACAAGGTGTGGTAAGAGCAAATATAGGCCAAAAGGATCTAAATAAGGTTCCAATCCTTATACCACCTAAAGATGAACAGAAGAAGATCGCTAGTGTGCTAGCTCTTTGGGACAACGCCATCGCTAAAACTGAGGCGTTAATTGCAGCCAAGGAAAAGCAGTTTGAGGGCTTAACACAAAAGCTGTTTAAACCAAATCATTCTTGGAAGCCTTATAGGCTCGCAGAACTATTTGATAACCGCAAAGAATCTAACAACACAGATCTACCGTTGATATCAATCACAAGAGATAAAGGTGTTATTCCTCATTCTGAAACCAATAGGAAAGACAATTCTAGCGAAGACAAGTCAAAGTACTTAAGAATCCACCCTAATGATATTGGTTATAACACTATGAGGATGTGGCAAGGCGTATCTGCATTATCTGGTATTGATGGAATTGTGAGCCCTGCTTATACAATTTGCATACCTAAGAAAATTGTCGATCCTGAATTCATTGCTTTTTTGTTTAAAACAAAGCCAATGATTCATAAGTTTTATAGATATTCTCAAGGTTTGACTTCCGATACATGGAACTTAAAGTTCCACCATTTTTGCGAAGTGAAAGCAGAGATACCTGATATTGAAACTCAAGTTGAGATTGCGCAGATACTCAATACGGCAAAACATGAAATTGACCTGATCAAAAAAACCTTAGAGCAGTACCGCAGTCAAAAACGCGGCCTGATGCAAAAGCTGCTTACCGGTGAGTGGCAAGTGACCAGTGCGCAGCCCGCTGCTGAGGGTGAACTTCAGGATCGTACAAAGGAGAACGTCGCATGAGCACACCTCCAGTCAATTACGCAGCAAACTCGGAGCCTTCGGGCTTCGAGTTTAACGAAAAGTACTTGTCGCAAATTCCTGCCCTGCAACAGTTGATCAATTTAGGTTATCAGTACCTCACCCCTGAGCAGGCTTTGGCTGAAAGGGGTGGGCGCAGTGCCAATGTGATTTTGGAAGGGGTGCTTCGCCAGCAACTAAAAAAGATTAATCGCATTAACTATAAAGGTGGCGAGTATCTGTTTAGCGAAGAGAACATCCAAACCGCGATCCAAAAGCTCAAAAATATTAGGATTGATGGCCTGCAAAAAACCAATGAGTCGATTTACGATTTAATCACTTTAGGCTCAGCCATGGAGCAAACCATTGAGGGGGACTCAAAAAGCTTTACCCTCAATTACATTGATTGGAAAACGCCTTCTAATAATAGCTTTCATGTGGTGGCTGAGTTCTCAGTTGAGCGCGCACGCAGCACCGATACCGTGCGCCCCGATATCGTCCTGTTTGTGAATGGCATTCCCTTTAGCGTGATTGAATGTAAATCACCCAAAGTGGATGTAGAGCAAGCGGTATCGCAAAGCATTCGTAACCAGGGTGATGACTATATTCCGCGCCTGTTTACTTATGTGCAGCAAGTGTTGGCGGTGAATAAAAACGCCGCCCAATACGCGACAGCAGGTACACCTAAGAAGTTTTGGAGTATCTGGAAAGAGTCAGGGAAAGTGCAAGAAGACAAACCGGCCGATGTCGATAAAGGCGTAAATACCACCTTAGACGAAGCTACTAAAGCGCTGTTATTTAGTGGCGAGTTTGCTGCCGCACGGCCATTTCTTGATGCGCTAGAGGCTGAAGGTAAACGCTTGGTGACGGAACAAGACAATGCCATTCACAGCCTGTGCCGCCCAGAGCGTCTATTAGATTTGGTATATCGCTTTACCCTGTTTGATGGTGGTATTAAGAAAGTGGCGCGCTATCAGCAATATTTTGTGATTAAAGCGACCATCGCCCGAATTAAGCGCCTGACTAATAAAGGCAATGGCTCAAAAGAAAACCGCCAAGGTGGTGTTATTTGGCATACCCAAGGCTCAGGTAAGTCGCTCACCATGGTGATGCTCACCCGTGCGATGGCACTTGATCCGCAACTTATCAACCCCAGAATCATGTTGGTTACCGACCGGGATGATCTTGATAGACAACTGGGTAATACCTTTGCGGCCTGTGGTTTAAGCTGCGAACGTGCCACGTCTGGCCGTAATTTGGTGAAGCACCTGAAAAACAAAGTGGGCCTGATCACCACACTGATCCACAAATTTGACAAAGGCTGGGTGGCCGAGAAGTTTGTGGATGAGTCGCACGATATTTTTGTATTGGTCGATGAAAGTCACCGCACCAACTTTGGTTCATTGGCCGCCAGAATGCGCCAAATGCTGCCTAATGCCTGTTTTCTTGGCTTTACCGGTACGCCACTACTGAAAAAAGAAAAGAATAACTTTGCCAAGTTTGGTGGCCTGATTGAACCGCATTACACCATTAAACAAGCGGTTGCCGACGAAGCGGTATTGCCACTGCTGTACGAAGGCCGACATGTTGAGATGGAGCAGAATCAGTCGGCTATCGATCTCTGGTTTGAGCGCCACACCGCCGATTTAAGCAAAGAGCAAAAGGCCGACCTTAAAAAGAAATACGCCCGCGCTGAAATGCTGAACAAAGCTGATCAAGTGATATATATGCGCGCCTTTGATATCAGCGAGCATTTTCGTGCTAACTGGCAAGGCACTGGCTTTAAAGCTCAGTTGGTTGCCCCAGGTAAACAGGCTGCATTAAAGTATCAAGAGTTTCTACAGGATATTGGCATCGTCTCCAATGAAGTGGTGATTTCTGGCCCTGATACCCGTGAAGGCCACGACGAAGTGGACGAAGGACCAACAGACGCAGTGGGTAAATTCTGGGACAAAATGATGAAGCGCTTTGGCTCTGAAGAAGAGTACACCAAGCAAATCATCAACCAGTTTAAGCATGGTGATGACCCTGAAATACTCATTGTGGTGGATAAGCTGTTAACCGGTTTTGATGCACCGCGCAACACTGTGCTGTATCTATGCCGAACCCTGCGAGAGCACACGCTATTACAGGCTATCGCTCGGGTTAACCGCCTGTACGAAGGTAAAGAGTTTGGCTATATCATCGACTATGCCAGCGTATTAGGCGAGTTGGATAAAGCCCTAACCATGTATGAAGCCTTTGAAGGGTTTGACGAAGATGACTTAGCAGGCACGCTCACTTCCATCAATGAGGAAGTGTTTAAGCTGCCACAGCGTTACTCTGACTTATGGGATCTGTTTAAAGCCGTTAAAAACTCAAAAGACGAAGAAGCCTATGAGGTGTTGTTGGCCGATGACGAGTTACGTGAAGAGTTTTATGAGTGTTTATCGGCATACAGTAAATCTTTAGCCATCGCTTTATCGTCTGAGCAGTTCATCATGAACTCTGACGAAAAAAAGCTACAAACCTATAAAAACGATTTAAAACGTTTTCAGAACTTAAAGGCGGCGGTTAAGTTGCGTTACTCCGAAGCGATTGATTATCGCGACTACGAGCCGAAAATTAAAAAACTGTTGGATACTCATATTCAGGCTAATGAAGTGACTCAGCTTAATGAGCCAGTGAATATTTTTGATGAAAAAATGTTTACCGCCGTGAAAGAAGAGCAAGGGGTTTATCAAACCAAGACCACGGCGTCAAAAGCGGACACCATCGCCCACGCTACAAAGCGCAGTATTTCGGAGAATATGGACGAAGACCCTGCGTTTTATGAGAAGTTTTCGAAGCTGATCCAAGCCGCTATTGATGACTTTAAGGCCAAGCGCATCTCAGACTTAGAATATCTCAACCGAGTGATTGATATTCGTAACAAAGTGGCCACGAAGCAGCATGATGATATGCCTGATTGCATTCGTGAAAACGACGAAGCGTGTGCCTACTTTGGCTTGATTAAGCCGCAGTTTCAGCAAGTCGCGACACTCAACGAGTTAGATGATGCTCAACTTGATACCATTGCGGCACAAACATCGTTAGCAATTCAAAAGATCATTGATACTCATTGGAAAGTTGATTTTTGGGACGATGCCGACGTTCAAAAAACAGCAATGAATGATATTGACGATTTTCTTTATGACGAAGTCAAAGAACAGTACGGCGTGACGCTGAGCCTAGAGCAAATGGACGAAATCATTGAGAAAACTATGCAAGTTGCCAAATTCAGAACTGGGCACCGGAGGCATTCTTGAAGTCGTCAACCATCAAGCAGGCCGGGATACCAACGGCAAGTGCTGAAAAGCTAGCGGCTGTATACGGAGGGGGAGATATCCCCTTTCAGCTGGCTTTTTCTAAACGCAAGTCGCTAGAAATATCGGTTCACCCTGATAAATCAGTTTTTGTGAAAGCTCCTGAAGGCACCGACCGTGAGGCCATTGAAGCTAAGGTGAAAAAGCGCGCTCGGTGGATCAAACGTCAAATTCGCTACTTTGACCAGTTTGACCCAAGAACCCCTTCTCGCAAATACGTCAGTGGTGAAAGCCATTTGTATCTAGGCAAGAAGTATCGGCTAAAAATTGAAGTAGGTAGTGACAACGGTGTAGTGTTGAAAGCGGGCTTTTTTTGGGTAACGTCTGCCAATGGCAAACCTGACCATGTTGAGTCGCTACTTAATGATTGGTATCGAGAAAAAGCCGATTTTCATTTAAACAAGGTATTTTCGGATTGTTGGGAGAAGTTCAAACATTCAGATGACAACAAGCCAACCATTAAAATCATGCAACTCAAAAAGCGCTGGGGTAGCTTATCGAAAAGCGGAACACTGACCTTAAACCGTGATCTGATTAAGGCACCGAAAGAATGTATTGAGTATGTGATCATTCATGAACTGTGTCACCTAGAGCATCACAACCACGGCCCTGAATTCTATCGATTGCTCGAACGTTCTTTACCAGATTGGATGAAGCGTAAACATAAACTGGAAATGGCACTGATATAGTCAATACGCTGTATCGAATAGCTAAGTACACATCCAGTACGCTAGCGGTCTTGTCTGCAATGGACTCCAAACTGAGCCCAGCTCTTATGTTTACTGGCGGTACACTGCAAGGCGACAAGCCCAGATAGGCTTCATCGCCTCGCTAGTCATCCAAAATACTGCCTTTCACACAGTACATGCGTGGGCGAGTGTTGTCGGGCAGGCTGACTTTGCGCTGCGGCCGGTTGCCATCGGGGATTAGGTAGCCTGCGGCCATCAGTGCTTTGGCGGTACGATCTGGGCTTAGGCCTTCGGTGGCTTCACGCCAGCCAGTTGGGTAAAACAGGTAAAGGGTTTGTGAGCCGGTGACATCTATGCAACCCGCGCGTTGGCGTACTTGGCTGCTGTAACCGGTTTGTTTAGGCGTAAAGCGGCTTTCGCCATGCTGCTCAATAAAACTGCGTATTTGGCGAATGGCTTGTTGGTCTTCATTGGCGGCAACTCCACCGCGAGCGAGTATCCATTGGTTAAGCTGGCTAAAAAATGTTGGCGTACGTTTTGGAAAACGGGTCGCACCTGAGCGCTGTGCTGCGTTAAAAACTTTAACCAGTCCAAGGCCAAACTGCCGTAATGTTGGCGACTTTGTTGTTTTAGGTAATCAGCCAAATCGGCGGCGTTCATACCATATCTACGGTTAAACACACCTATTTGCGCTCCGGCGTCTGCACTGAGATCAATCACGCGCACTTGTTGCCCCGCTTTTACGCGCTTACCGATACTGGCAAGATGGCTTTCGAGTGTAATTTCGCCAGTGGATAAAAATACCAAGCGCCAACGGGCGGGTAAGCGCATTTCACCGTATTTGCCTGCACGGGTTTTACCTTGGCCATTGGCAAGCATATAAGCGACATCGCCTGCTTCTTTTGGGTCAACTTCGCCCATTTCGTCGAGCGCTAGCAAGGCATCGTTATGCGCTAATGCTGTGCCTTCTAAACCGTTGGCCGTGGCACGCCAACTATGGCGCAGTTGATTAGGCTCGCCCCACACCGATAACGCCGGATACAGCGCCGCGGTTTTACCGGTACTGCTGGCACCGTAGAGGTGTAAACCAAAACCATCCACCCCGCACAAGTGCAACAAAGGTGCAGCCAGTGCAGCGCAGACACCAACAATTAATAGCGGATTATCCAGACAATAACGGCCAACGTGTTGCCGCCAACTGTCGCTACGGCCTTGTTGAATAAAGCCTTCTATTGGGTGCATGGTTTGCAGCACCATGCGCGGGTTATTGCTGTGTTCGTTTGGGTAAAAGGTGAGGCGCGGATGCACATAAGCGTGGTGATGCCAGCCAATGCAGTTCACGCTGATAGCCTTTTGCGTGGCCAGTTCGCCCATTTGTTGAATAAACAGCGAGAGCAACTGCCGCGCTTTGACACTGTTGCTAAGCCGCATTCCTCGGCTGAGTAGGATTCGGCGGTACTCGCTGCCGTCTCCGGCCAATAGTTCTGCGGGCATAGCCCAGTAGCGATGGCGATTGTCATCGTCTAACCAGTGCAATAAATAGCCGTAGTTGTCCCCTTGCGGATCGCGGGTGCGGGCGGCCACTTGCAGCCAAGAGCAGATTTTAACTGGGCTATCTTGCCCTGCCGGTTGCATCACCAGCCAGTTTTGCGCGTTATAGGCAAAACCAGCCGGTAATGTTGGCATGTTGTTATTCATCTCACTGGCAGGTAACGGGGCTGATGCTGATGATTTATCCGCGGGCATAAGCAGCACCGATACGGTGGGTTTCAAGCCACTGGTCGATATCGCTTTCTAACCAGCCCACGGCACGCGCTCTAATACGAATAGATCGCGGAAATTCTCCGTTGGCCATCAGGGCATAAATGGTACTGCGGCCAAAGCCTGTTTTGGCTTTTACCTCGGGCAAGCGCAAAATCCGCTGTTGACGCGCTGGGTGTACTGAGTTTGTGGGTGATTGTGTAGTTGGGTTCATCGTTTGCTTCCTCACTGATCTGTTAAGTTCAGTTAGGAGTTTGCCAGTACTAATCGGACGCAGTAGGCAGATAAATGCCCAGATCATGCAGCTTTTTGAGGGTACAGGTAGCTAACTGCCCCAGTATTTACATAATGCCCCAAGTCATAAATACCCTGTGGGCAGGGTTAGTGTGTGGCTAAGTGGCGTGAATTAAGGTGTTGCCCAAACAGTCCCAGTTGCCCAAGAGGTAAGTGCCCAAAGCTATCTCAAAAGGGAAAGCCTTGCTCAACGAGAGCGCAAAAACATTTTTACGCGCATAAAAATGTAAAATATAACACTTTTATGCGCGTAAAAGTGTAGACTGAGCTATACTACAGGCAGTTAACAGTCTTAATTGGCGGGAAATGACAATGCAGCGCAACTTACTTAACGCCCTAATAGCATGGAAAAACCAACCTGTGCGCAAGCCATTATTGATTGACGGCGCAAGGCAAACAGGTAAAACCTATCTGCTGCAAGAGTTGTTTGGGAATACCTTTGCCAACATCCTTCGTATCGACTTCCTTGAAAACCCAGCTTACAAAGAGGCGTTCGATGGCTCGTTGTCACCTGACGAGCTAGTAATGAACATTGAGTTGTTAACCAACCAAGCGTTCACTCCAGAAACCGACTTGCTGATATTAGATGAAATTGGCGAATGTGAACGAGCCGTTACTTCGCTTAAGTATTTTGCCGAAAAAGCACCGTCCTATTTTGTCGCAGCCAGCGGTTCTAACATTGGTTTGCTCAATACCTTCCCTGTAGGCAAGGTAGAACAATACAATTTACGACCACTGACCTTCCAAGAATTTATTTACGCATCCAACGAGCAAGCACTGATCAAAGCATTTGATAGTCAAGCAAGCACACCGGCGGTGCATACTAAATTGATGGATAAACTAACCGACTATTTTTTTACCGGTGGTATGCCGGAAGCCGTTTCTGCTTGGTATCAGTATAAGGATTCAAGCATTCTAGAGCGTGTTGAACAAGTCACTAAAATTCATGCCGATTTAGTTGAAGGTTATCGCCGCGATTTCGGTAAGTACGCGGGCAAGGTCGATGCCACACTGATTGAATCGGTGTTTAACAGTATTCCTGCTCAGCTATCACTTGTCAGCGATGAGTCGGTTAAACGCTTTAAATTTAAGCATGTGCATGAGCGTAAATCTCGTTATAGCGACTTTGAAACCGCGATCCATTGGCTTAACTGCTGCCGCTTAGCTTTGCCAAACTACCCTATTGAAGGATTGCCGAAATCTCCGTTGGCGGCGTATAAAAAAGAAAACATGGTGAAACTGTTTCTGTTTGATGTGGGCCTGCTCAATCATATGCTGGGCAGCAGTTATAAAGAGATTAAGCAACAAAACTATGAATACAAAGGCTATGTGGCTGAAAACTTTGTGCAACAAGAGCTCACTGCTATTGGCGTTGACTCAAGCTATTCATGGAATGACGCCCGCGCCGAAATCGAATTTATTTTGGCAACCGATGAAGGCAATATCGTCCCTGTTGAAGTCAAAAGTGGTAAACGTACAAGAGCAAAATCGTTGGCATCCTACGTTGAAAAATGTGCTCCAAGTAAAATCTTTAAGTTAACGGGTACACAAGGCTCATCAGCGTTAGAACAAACCAATATCGTGATGCCTTTGTATTTCACGCAGTATTTACCTCAGAGATGGTAAAGGCGCGTTGCTTAGCCCCGAGGTCTACACAAAGTCACCTTGGGGGTAACAATTTGTAGACCTAATGCCTACCATTCGACACTCAGCCTTATCTCTCTTGGATACCATAGTATCCATAGTGAGCTTATTTTTATTAAAATGGACACCATAATGCCCATTTCAGGCTAGGTGAGTTTTCTGCTGACTCATTACTATCGCGTAGAACCAGTTAAAAAATGGCAAAGCTATGTTGACAAAAATCGTGCTCGATAACGCCTTTCAAAACTGCTATTTTTAGACCCTAACAGCAGCAAAAAAACGGAACTGTTTTTCCATTGCTAACCACTAAGATTTAGTAAAAGCCATAGGCAAGTGGTGGGCAGTTTGGTGGGCAAACAGGCATTTTTGAGCGGTTTATTTTCGATAAGTTGTTGAATTTTATAGGGTCTATGCCGCTACTCAATGAGCAAATTCAAAATACTGGGTAGAAAACGTATTTACTTCTGAATTCAAATTTGAAGTACAACCTTTTTTATTTCAAACAGTGAAACACATCGGTTTTAAAGATAACGACTGGTTGCTTGAACCCTAAATACGTCCTTGGACGATTGTTTGTTTCATCACGAAGTGGATTCTCTCTTCTGTAACACTTCTTTAAATCAGTGCTTTCAGCAGTTGGCTTCTTCTAGATTTCTTTTGCAGTACCGCGCTTATTATCTGAATTTAGGGAATTAAAAAGTTCTAAAAATGGTATAAATAGATCTAATGAAAAGTTAAAATTATTATAAAGTAAATTATATTTGATACTGTGTTTTTGTTCTGTGAATAAAAATATTTTAGAGAAAAATTTCTAAAAGATCGTTTAAAAAAAGTCGACCTTTTTCTGTTGTTTTTACCTTTTCTTTTTTCCATGAAGATGCGCATAACAGCTCTTTTTTAATGGCGGTATGGCATCCATGTATAAGCGCTTCTGGTGGTGACTGGTAACAGAATCGATGGTAGTCAGACAGTTCAAACTCTTCAAATAAACGCAAGCGATTCATCATAAATTCAAACGGTAAGTCGTCGGTGGCAATTTCTTCTTTAATGCAAAGCGCTTCTGCTAGGTTGTCTAAATAATGATTTGGGTGTCGGGTTTTTCGAGTGCGGAATATCTGGCCGTCTGCCAGAGTCAATTTACCATGAGCACCAGCACCAATACCGATGTAATCCCCAAACCGCCAATAATTTAGATTGTGGGTGGCTTGTTTACCTGCTTTCGAATTGGCGGATATTTCGTATTGTGTATAGCCATTCGCTTGGAGTTTGGCTTGGCCTGCATTCTGAATATTCCAAAGAGTTGTGTCTTCAGGTAATTCTGGTGGACGGCGATAAAATTCAGTATTCGGTTCGATTGTCAGTTGATACCAAGACAAGTGTTCAGGATTTAAATCAATGGCCGTTTGAATGTCTTCCATTGCCTGTTCCATTGATTGATCAGGCAACCCGTGCATAAGATCAATGTTGATGTTATCAAAACCGGCTAGACGGGATTTTTCAACGGCGGTAATGGCTTCTGCTCTACCATGGATACGCCCTAATGCTTTTAATAAGTGAGGCTGGAAGCTTTGAATGCCAATAGACAAACGATTGACGCCCGTTTCTCTGAATGCGCGAAACTTCTCTTGCTCAAAGGTTCCCGGATTGGCTTCCATTGTGATTTCAATGTTATCCATAAAGGGTATTTTTTGCTCTACTTGCGCTAATAAATGTTCATAAAAATGAGCGCTCATTAAGCTTGGCGTGCCGCCACCAATGAAAATACTTTGTAGTTTTCGGCCATAAGCAAAAGACAAGTCTTGGTCTAGGTCGGCAATCAACTGCGTTAAATAGGCTTCTTCTGGCAATTTCCCTTGCTCTTCAAATCGATCGACTTGATGCGAGTTAAAATCGCAGTAGGGGCATTTTTTGACACACCAAGGCAGATGAATATAAAGGCTTAACGGTGGAAGAGTAAGTTCATTGGTATGGGACATTAAAAAGAGGCTTTTGAGGTTAGGTGGGTGAGCAGTTGTGTTAATGCTTGTGCTCGATGGCTAATGGCGTTTTTAATTTCTTTTGGCAGGCTTGCTGCGCTGCAACCGCATGCGGGCACAAAGAAAACTGGGTCGTAACCGAAGCCCGCTTCGCCTTCAAGGTCTTCTAAAATACGGCCTTCCCATGAGCCATGAACCACAATGGGTGTCGGGTCGTCTTTGTGGCGCATGTAAGCCAATACACAATGGAAGCGAGCACTACGTTCAAGAGTGGGAACCCCAGCTAACTTTTCCAGCAACAGTTGATTATTGGCAAGGTTGTTACCGTGTTCACCGGCAAAACGAGCCGAGTAAATCCCCGGAGCGCCATTTAAAAAATCCACTTCTAAACCGGAATCATCGGCCAGTGCCGGTAAACCTGTTTGAGCACAGGCATTACGGGCTTTTAAGATGGCATTTTCGATGAAGGTGAGTCCGTCTTCTACGGCTTCTTCCACTTGATATTCACCTTGTGGTTTTACATCGTACCCAAGCGGTGACAGTAATTGATTAAATTCTGCAATTTTGCCTTTGTTATTACTAGCAAGAACAATGGTCGTGGTCATAACAATCCTATTTTGTAATAGCTATTTCTCTACGTATACGTGTCGCTGAAAATCGGCGCTCATTGGTACGGCATCCGCATTTAATTTTGCGTTAATAGAAAAACGTAAAATTTCATCGTTGGTTTTGGTGAATGTGGCGATATAGTAAATGGCATCGCCTTCATCAATGGTCACAAAAGACAGTTTGACGATTTGCCCAATGAGGTTGGTAACGGTGCCAGTGACAATCGCAGGTTGGGGAGAGGGTAGTTGGCCTGTTGTGTTTTTGGTTACAGCCACATTTAACAAACCTAAGCCTTTGCTACGAGTAAAGCCGTATTGTGTGGCAATGGCAGGTGTTAAAAAAGTGGACTCAAACGTATTGAAATGTAAGTCGTATTCACCAAACGATTTGACTTGATCCGCCATACTGAAGGTTGAAAGCAACAATGCAAAACAGGTAATTAAATATTTCATAATTTTTTCCTATTTACTTACGTAAAAAATAGCGGTCTCACTCATGACATTAGGGAAGGCCCTAATCCACCAGTGGTTTCTTAGGTGCCCGTCAACGGCTGCCCAGCGCTTAATGTTGATGTCTTTTTCTTTGCACAAGTTGGTGAAATCGACAAAGGTGCAAAAGTGGATGTTGGGCGTATCGTACCAGTTATAAGGTAAGAACTCAGAAACGGGCATACGGCCTTTTAACCCTAAGTGTAGACGGTTGCGCCAATGACCAAAGTTAGGGAAGGTAATAATGCATTCTTTGCCGATTCTTAACATTTCATCGAGCAGTAGATCTGGGCGACGAAACTGTTGCAGAGCGTGCGTCATTACAACCAAATCAAAGCTTTGATCACCGAAATTTTGCAAACCGTCGTCGATGTTTTGATCAATGACAGGAATGCCTTGTTCGATACAGTGATTAATGTCCTCGGCGTCAATTTCAATACCGTATCCTCGAACATTTTTTTGCCCAATGATGTGTTGCAATAATTCGCCATTACCGCAACCTAAATCGAGAACTTTGCTGTCTTCTTTGATCCAGTCATTAATAATATCTAAGTCAGAACGCATTAGCGGTTCTCCTTTTCAATGCTCAGATGCACTCTATTTAAGAAGCCACGTAGGGCAGACATATAACGAGGAATCGGGAATAAGAAGGCATCGTGACCTTTGTTTGAATCTATTTTTGCGTAACTGACGTGTTTGCCTGCCGCGACTAATGCATCGACAATTTCTTCACTTCGAGCAGGAGAAAAACGCCAATCCGTTGTGAAAGAGACTAATAAAAAATCACACTGAGCAGGGGCTAAGGCTTTGGTTAAATCGTTGTCGGTGGCCGCCGCCGGGTCAAAGTAATCCAGCGCTTTGGTCATTAATCGATAGGTATTGGCATCAAAGCGTCTGGTGAAGGCTTCACCTTGATAGCGCAAATAGCTTTCTACCTCAAAATCGATATCGTAGTTGTATTGGTATTCATCGTGACGCATGGTGCGCCCGAATTTTTTCCCCATCGAATCGTCTGATAAATAAGTAATGTGGCCCAACATGCGAGCCAAGCCAAGACCATTGACAGGAAGAGTGTTGTTTGCCGAATATTGCCCATCATGAAATTCAGGGTCTCGACAGATGGATTGTCGAGCCACTTCATTAAAGGCTATATTTTGTGTGGAAAGATTGGGGGCGGAGGCCACGATGACAGCATTCTTAATGCGATCAGGGAAACGGATACTCCACTCCAATACTTGCATACCGCCCAAACTGCCACCGATCACCGCCGACCATGTTTGAATACTAAGATAATCAGCAAGACGAGCTTGGCTTTCTACCCAGTCCGTCACGGTGACGATGGGGAAATCTGCTCCCCATTCTGCGTTGGTTTCAGGGTTAATGCTGGTGGGGCCTGTACTGCCACAACAACCGCCTAAATTGTTCAGGCACACAACAAAAAAACGATTGGTATCGATGGGTTTACCTGGACCAATTGCAGAATCCCACCATCCTGGCTTTTTATCGTCAGCAGAATGATAACCAGCGGCATGGTGATCGCCACTTAATGCATGGCAAATAAGAATCGCATTGGTAGCTTCAGCATTCAGTTTACCGTAGGTTTCGTACACGAGTTCGTATTGTGTAAGTGTGTGTTTGCCTGTTAAAACAAGGGGGGTATCAAATGCAGCAACGTGCGGGGTAACAATACCAACAGAATCGGCTGGAATGATGTCCGGCATAATACTTTGACTTCCTGATTGGAGTTGGATGTTCGAGAAAGGCGGCCACCTAATAGAGAGGCACAACTGGATGACAGTCTAACTTTTGCACTCATTTCCATCAAGGGGTTTAGAGGAGAAAGCCACAATGAAAAGGGAAAAGCATTGGGTAAAGAGTAAGGTTAGAAAGTTCAAAGGCGTTAGAGCAGTCGAATGAACGCTAGCGCCTTTTAATGTTTCTTAGGATAGGGTTTCAGATGACCTATTTATCTCAAATAGGCGATAGCAAAGCTGCCCTGCTATTTTCTCTTTCTTGAGTGTCCAGTGTGAGGGGAGCGTGGGTAGGTTGGCCTCTTTTTCCATTTCAATATAAACCAATGCCCGTGGTGCTAACCATTGATCATCAAGAAACGGTATGAGTTTTGTCAGCCAATCCTTTCGAAAAGGTGGGTCTAAAAAGAGAATGTCTAATGGTCTAGAGGGTGGTATTTTTACCAATTCGGCGGCATTTTTTGTGATCACTGTGCCTGCTGTTGATTTCAACGTGGCTAGGTTGTCTTGCATTTGTTGCGTAACCACTCGGCTGTTGTCGACAAATAAACAACTGGCTGCGCCACGAGATAAGGCTTCTAAGCCCAATGCGCCGCTGCCACAAAAAAGATCGCCACAGTGAGCACCGGGAATCCAGACTGAAATCCAGTTAAACAGTGTTTCTCGAACTCTGTTAGGCGTGGGTCTAAGACCTTCTACTTTTGGGATAGGTAAGGTTCTTGAGCGCCATTCGCCACCAATGATACGAAGTTTCGATTTATTGAGTGTGGCGGACTTATCGCTTTTTTTAGCAGGCTTCATTGATGTACTTGAACCTCATGTAATGGGTTTGTTTGAAGAAAGGTATTTCGTTGCTGCTCATAGATTTTTAATGAAAATTCACTAAGCTCGATGCCATATTGATTGATCCAGTTTTGCAACGTTTTAGTGTCTCCTTGAGTGACTTGGGAAGCGATGTTTGCCCACCATGCTGTTTGTGTTGCTTGGAGGAGAGTTCGTTGTTGGAATATTTCTAAGGAGTCGTTAAATTGATCTTCGTCCACAGTGAGCTGCTCTAAGATGGATTGAGAGTAATATTGTTCGGTGGGCATTTTATGGCTGTGCGCTGATTGAAGAACATTTGGCGCGTGCATGATACGCCACCATACCCATGGAGAAGATTGGGCGGCTTCGATATGCAATTCTATGTGATTGGCCGCATTTTCTGCATTGATTGCTTGCAGAAAATGCGTTGTCCAGAATTGCAAACTGAACCATTCTTTAGGTTGTATTAATGGCGCGATAGCAAAACTTCCATAACTTTCGACCAGCGCTTCGCCTGCATTTTTTTGTAGGCTTGGCAATGTATTGGCTTGCTTGTGAGGGGTGTTGTTAACAGCGGAAAAACTTGCCGTCATCGTGTTCGTAAATAATTGCATTTCTTCGACATTACTGAGTGAGCCAACGATGATAATGGTGTCGATTTTCTGGGTTAAGGTTTGATAGGTATTGCGAATGTCATCAAGTTGAATTGAATCATAAAAGGTCGTGCTGGTGGGGGCAGCATCGTAAGTAGCATCCAATAGTTGGGCTTTTCTCTGAGATTGGGTTTTGTGTGTATTTTGCCAATTGGCAAAGGTTCTGGGCTTAAATGTCGGGGCAGGTAACCAATCGATTAAAAAGTCTAAGCTGGGTTTGAGCAATTGAGGTCTATTATCAATGGAAATAGACAGTTCGCTTTTGTTGGATTGGATTTTATAACTAACATTTGCTGCTAAAGGGTTTAAGCGTTCGTTTATATGGGTTGTGCTTAATGGCAAAGTGTCTCTTAATAGGAGATCAAATGTGGATTCAGATAATGAGAGTTTGGCATCGCTGCTGTAGCCATGATTAAATAACACTCGCATTTCCAAACCATCGTGTGTTGTCCACTCGTATTGGTTTAACCAGATAACAGGAATACCGGAAGCGGTTTCCCATGTACGTATCTCTGGTGCCGGATATTCTGTATCTGGTGCTGTAAGGTTTAGTAACAGCACCATGGCAGGTATGATGATCATTAAGGCAGATAAAAAAGGACGACTAAATAATGGTTTTTGCGTCTTTGGCATTCTGTGTTGTTTCCAAAAAAATAGATTAAAGCGTTAGATAGACATTTCAGGACTGCTTGCCGTATTGAAAAATGTTAAAATCACGCGTTTTCTGTGTCTTTTTACCACAGAATAGCTAAAAAATTGAGCTTAACCGTTGAGTTTATTTATAAAACGGCTAAACGACATTCACCATAGAGATCGATTTGATGGAATTTGTAAACCAAATTATTAGTTTTTTTACACCTTATTTTGGCGAGTATGCTCGTTATGTTCCAACGGCTATTGGTTCGGCGATGGCATTGCTTGGATTGTACGTTAGACGCAGCTATGTAAAAAAAATAGATACAAAGATAAAAGAGGCCCATAAAAAGAATGCAGTCTCGCAAATTGAAGGCAATGCGAAGGCTCAAGAAAAAACTTCAGCGGTTGTGGATGATGCTGTAAAGGCGGATGTTGCTGATTCTCAAGCAACCGAAGCGGTCGCTTTTTCAAAAGAAGAAGTTCAACAGGAAGATCAAGCACTTGATCATGTTGAGCCAATGGATACTTCTACAATAGACACACCTATTGTGGAAATGCCAGTTGTTAACACCACTAATCAAGCACAACCAGAAGAAAAGAAAGAAAGTCTTAGCTGGGCGCAACGTATTAAGTTTGGTCTTTCTAGAACTCGGAATGGTTTGGGTAATGGCTTAGCGTCGTTGGTTGTAGGGCGTAAGCAAATTGATGACGAACTGCTTGAAGATATTGAAACTCAGTTATTAACTGCTGATGTTGGTGTCGAAGCGACACAAACGTTGCTGTCCTCTATTACTGAGAAGCTAGGCCGTAAAGAGTTGAAGGACTCGGATGCATTATTATCCTCCTTAAAAGGGGAACTGAAAACCATGCTTGAGGGGTCTGAGCAACCGTTACAGACAGATCTGAAAGAGGGGCCGTTCGTTATCTTGATGGTGGGCGTAAATGGTGTGGGTAAAACAACCACTATTGGTAAGTTGACGAAAAAATTCCAAGCAGAAGGTAAGAGTGTCATGTTGGCGGCGGGGGATACTTTTCGTGCTGCTGCGGTGGAGCAATTGCAAGTTTGGGGTGAAAGGAATGATGTGCCTGTTATTGCGCAACATTCAGGTGCGGATTCTGCATCGGTTATTTTTGACGCGATCGAGTCTGCAAAAGCAAAAGGTGTGGATGTTGTTATTGCGGATACAGCAGGTCGTTTGCAAAATAAGAGCAATCTAATGAACGAACTTTCAAAAGTCGTTCGTGTTATGAAAAAGCTTGATGTTCATGCTCCTCATGAAGTTATGTTGGTTCTTGATGCAGGAACGGGGCAGAACGCAATCAGTCAAGCTAAGCTGTTTACCGAAGCGGTAGGTGTGAGCGGCATTACACTGACTAAGTTAGATGGCACTGCAAAAGGCGGTATCATCTTTGCGATTGCCAAACAATTTGGTATACCTATACGCTTTATTGGAGTTGGTGAACAAGTAGATGACTTGCGACCTTTTGTTGGTGAAGAATTTGTAGAGGCTTTATTTGATGATGCTTAACTCTTTTTGAGTGGTGTCTTTTTATTTGTCTTAGTGTTTACTTTTTGATGATGTGAGTGGACTTTGTGGAAATAGAATTTCAACGTGTTGGAAAGAAATATGAGACTGGTCAAGAGGCGCTTAGTCAGGTAAGTTTTCATTTACAGCAAGGTGAAATGGCTTTCTTGACAGGTCACTCAGGTGCAGGAAAAAGCACATTATTGAAACTGATTATGATGATCGAACGTCAAAGTCATGGCAAAATCATCATCGACGGTGAAGACTTACGCACTCTCAATAAAAAATACATTCCCTACCATAGACGTAAAGTAGGTGTTGTTTTTCAGAATCATCAACTGCTTTTTGATCGTAGCGTATTCCATAATGTTGCTTTGCCTTTACAAGTCAGTGGTGCTGATCCACAGCATATTGCCAAACGGGTTAGGGCGGCGTTGGATAAAGTAGGTCTTTTAGGAAAAGAGAAATACAACCCTATGGCGCTCTCTGGTGGTGAGCAGCAGCGAATTGGTATCGCAAGAGCGGTCGTTAATAAGCCCCAGTTGTTGTTAGCGGATGAACCAACAGGGAATTTAGATCCTCGCTTATCTGCAGAGATAATGAATCTTTTCCAAGAGTTTAACCGTGTTGGTGTCACTGTTTTGGTGGCAAGTCATGATTTGTCATTGATCGCGCGGATGCATCATAGAGTACTGACTTTAAATCAAGGTCGAATAGTAAACGATGGAGGATTCTCTTAAATGTCTCAAAAACCAGAGCCAAGAGGTGCAACCAGACAGTCCTCAGTAACCACAACACCTAATGCTAAGATGCGTCTGCCGAACACATTTCATCTTTCTAGTTATCTAAGAGACCATCAAAAAACGCTACTTGAGAGTCTCATCCGCCTTGTGCATGACCCGTTAGCAAGTTTGATGACCGTAATGGTTATTGCGATTGCTTTATCTTTGCCTGGCGGTTTGTATGTAGGATTAAAGAATGTTCATTCGATCACCAATCAGTGGGATGAGCAATCCATCATTAGTTTGTATTTGTTTGCTAATCTTGAAGACACAAAAGCCTTGTCACTATCTCATCAGCTTTCTAGCCGTGCGGATATTGAGAATGTGATGTATGTGTCTAAAGAAGAGGGAATGCGTTATTTCGAGAGATCGAATGGATATGAAGAGATTTTATCTGCTTTACCTGAAAATCCATTGCCTATCGTCTTACAAGTTGTCCCTGTTTACGATGTGGCAATTGAAACCTTACCTAGCCTAGAAGCGTTACGGGATGAATTAGCCCGTTTTCCAGAAGTAGAATACGCTGAACTGGATGCTCAATGGTTGCATCGATTGGCCAGTGTGCTTAATTTTGGTGAGCGATTCGTGTATGCACTGTCGTTTTTATTGATTTGTGCTGTTTTATTAATTGTGGGTAATACCATTCGTATGGCAGTAGAAGGCCGTCGCGATGAAGTTTTGGTAATGAAGTTGGTCGGTGCAACCGATGGCTTTATTCGTCGTCCATTTTTATACATGGGATTCTGGTTTGGTGTTTTAGGTGGTTTATTAGCGTCTGTGACTATCCTGTTTGTTAGTTGGTGGGTAAGCACGCCAGCAGAACGAATTATTGCTTTATATCAAAGTGATTTTTCACTGCAATCTTTTAATGCAGATGAAGTTGTTTTATGCTTAACTATAAGCGCTTTAATGGGGGTCGTAGGTGCATGGATAGCAGTAAGTCGACATATTTCTGATATCGAATTGCAATAATCATTCATGTAATAGATTGTTTTTGCCTACGTATTTACTTTAATATCGCAGAAAATGCACATTTTAGTCACACTCGTGTACATTTTACTTGTTAATATCGGTTATAACTTATTTTGTAAGAGGTAGAAATAAAGATGGGTAAAGCTCTTCAGCCTATTGATTTAATGATTCCTGGGCAAAACTTAGAATCATACATTCAGGCAGTTAGCACAATTCCAATTCTGACTGCTGAAGAAGAAAAGCAGCTGGCAGAACGTCTTTATTATCATGAAGATCTGGAAGCCGCACGAACTTTGGTTATGTCTCATTTACGCTTTGTTGTCCATATTGCGAAAAGTTATTCAGGATATGGCTTAAATCAAGGAGACCTGATTCAAGAAGGTAACGTTGGTCTAATGAAAGCTGTGAAACGTTTTAATCCTGAAGTTGGGGTTAGGCTGGTGTCGTTTGCTGTGCATTGGATTAAAGCGGAAATTCATGAATTTATCCTTAAAAATTGGCGCATTGTTAAGGTTGCGACCACTAAAGCTCAGCGTAAAATGTTTTTCAATTTACGTAGTGCTAAAAAAACATTGTCTTGGTTTAGCCATAAAGAAGTAGAGTCTGTAGCAGAGGATTTAGGTGTTTCACCTGATGTTGTACGTCAAATGGAAGGCCGTATGAGTTCTTCTGATACGACATTTGATGCATCTTCTGATGACGATGATGACAGCGCATTCCAAGCACCAGCGAATTATTTAGAAGACCATCGTTACGACCCTGCTAAGTTACTGGAAAACGGTAATTGGGTTGAAGATTCGAATCGAAGATTACAAGAAGCAATGTCTGTATTAGATAGCAGAAGTCGTGATATCTTGGTTCAGCGTTGGCTTTCAGACAGCAAATCGACTCTACATGAGTTAGCTGATGAATATGGCGTATCTGCTGAGCGAATTAGGCAGCTTGAAAAAAATGCCATGAAGAAAATTAGAGATGCAATGGGTGAAAATCAATTTGCCTAATTGATAGGACTTTCTGTTATCGTTTTTAAAGAGCCTGTATTTCGCAGGCTTTTTTAGGTCTTATGTAAATAAAAATTAAACAACAATGTTACCGACTTTGTAGTTGGTTGTCAGAAAGAAACTGCCACGTACGAATGATTTCTAATTGATCGATTTCTTTCAGTAGCTCAGGCGGAAACCCTTGGAAAGGCTCGGCTAATCTAACTATGCGAATGGCTGCATCATCTAGCACTCGGACTCCAGATGATTGCAATATTTCAATGTCCTTAACATAACCATTTGATGCGATAGACACGGCCAGTCTTAATTTGCCGTAGAGTTTGTTTCTCTTGGCCTCAATGGGGTAGTGGATATTACCTATGCGTTCAATTCTTCGTCGCCAATCATCTAAATATTGAGCGTCTATGGAGGACTTTGCGGAAACAGAGGTTAGTCTTCTTATTCTGGGCCTTTTGGCAAATTCTTGACGCTGTTTATCGAGTAATGCTTCTAAACTGGCGATATCAGAGGATAAACGGCTGGGGGCTTGTGTCTGGCCTACGAACTGTTCTTCTAGTGTTCTATTATTATCATTCGGTTCATCTAAGACTTTGAAAAGAGAGTTGTTTTGTGACGACAGGGTTTTTTTATTTTGTATTGCACTATTTGATGCCAATTGAGGTTTTACTGGAGGGGTGATCTCTCTAATTTCATCTGCAATAAACTGAGCTTCTTCAGTGGATGTTAGTTTTTCTTTTCGTAACTCTGTGCCACTTGCTTGCTGATTTGCTTGAGCAATAAAGTCCGCTTCTTTTGGCGCTTCAGTCTTGTGCTGAACAATGGTGATTTCAAGTGTTTTTGACGGTGGTAGAGGGAAGTTAAAATCAAAACCAATAAAAACAACCATAAGCACATGCATGCTTATGGCGGTAAAGAGTGCGATCGAAAATCTATCAGCAGTACGCATAAAGGAAATTAATTCAATCGCTTCTCAATGGTTTGGATGAGATCCATCGCAATGTTTAAATCATACTGATTATTGAGTTCACGAACGCACGTTGGGCTTGTGACGTTGATTTCAGTTAGGTAATCTCCAATAACGTCTAGTCCAACAAATAGCAGGCCTTTTTCTTTAAGTGTTGGAATAACTTGATTGCAAATCCAAAGGTCTCGTTCAGACAGGGCTTTACCTTCGCCTCGCCCTCCAGCAGCAAGATTTCCACGTGTTTCACCTGAAGCAGGTATGCGAGCCAAGGCGTAAGGAACAGGAACGCCATCAACAATGAGAATTCGTTTGTCTCCTTGAGTGATTTCAGGGATAAATGTTTGAGCCATTATTTGTTCAGTGCCCATTTTAGTAAGGGTCTCAATAATGACACTTACATTTGGATCATCATGGCGCAACCTGAATATAGATGTTCCCCCCATGCCATCCAGTGGTTTGAAAATTACGTCGCCTTGTTCTTTGTGGAACTGCTTTAATAGGTCTGTACGACGGGTTACGAGTACCGGAGGGCAACATTCAGGGAATTGAGTAGCGAAAAGTTTTTCGTTGCAGTCTCTAAGACTGGATGGGCGGTTTACAACCAGGACGCCTTCTCTTTCTGCCTGCTCTAAGATCATAGTGCTGTAAACAAACTCTCCATCAAATGGTGGATCTTTACGCATTAATATCACGTTAAGTGCGGATAGCGATGTTTTGTTTTCTTCTCCTAACTCATAAAAGTGTTCTGGATCTTGAAAAACACTGAGTGGGCGGGTTATCGCAAAAGCTTTACCTGACTCTAGAAAAAGATCCTTTTGCTCCATATAGAAAAGTTCCCAACCTTGTTCCGCTGCGGCCCATAACATGGCTAAGGATGTGTCTTTTTTATAGTTTACAGATGCAATTGGATCCATAACTATGCCAAGTTTAATTGTCATTGAATATTCCTATAGATAAGATAAGGCGTATTTCTACGCCAAAAATGAATGTATAGGTAAGTATGCTATAGAAATATAAAGACTATGAGAAGTGGATGGTTGCAACAAACATTTCATTATTGCTGTTTTTCCATAATTAGCGTCTGTCTACACTATATATATCCCAGCGTTCTATTTTTGTTGTTGAGTGAGCGAATACTACCGCTATCCCCCGTCGGTTTTTAGATCTGCCCGCGTCCGAGTCGTTTGATGCAATGGGCTTGCTTTCTCCGTACCCAATAGCTTTGACTCGATCTGTGCTTATTTGAAAACGGTTTACTAAGACCTCTGATATGGCGGATGCTCTATTTTGAGACAAGCTTTTATTTAGCTCTTCTGACCCCACATTGTCAGTATGTCCTTCAATAATCGCTGAGCTCTCTGGATTGTCGTTTAAGAAGTCAGCCAGTTTCTTTACTTCACTGTAATATATAGGTTTTACTTCAGACCTACCTGTGTCAAAAAGAATGTTGAGTTCCGCAGACAGCAGTTTTGTATTTTCTTCGTGGCATCCAATGTTGTTTATGACTGCTTTTGCTGGTGTATTTGGACAAGCGTCTCTTATATTGATAACACCATCACTGTCTTGGTCGTTAAGGTTTCTAGTATCTACTTGATTTCCATAGACTGTCATTGCCATCAATTGAGAGGATACAAATATAATAGAGATAAATAAAACTATTGCCTTAATCATAATTACCAACCTCTTCCGTCTTCATAGTCTAGAAATAGATCACTTTCTGTTAGTGGGCTAGTCTGGCTGCCTGATGTATTAATTGGTTCATCACTTAGTAATGCGGATTCGGCTTGTTTTAGGCTTTCAATAGCGTCTTGTCTTGGTGTGGCAATATTTGATTCATCTTCAGGTGTATCGTTAAAGCCTAGTACTAGAGGGCTGTATACTCGAAGTGCTCTCATTAGTTGTCCTTTTGAATTAAATAGTCTAAATTCAGAGAATAGTTCATCATAATCGGTATTCACGTAATCTTGACGTGCTTGAAACAATTCATTTTCACTGTCTAAAACATCGAGTAGGGTTCGACGCCCTAATCTAAATTGATTTTCGTACGCCATTTGGGATTCTTTGGTTGCGATTACGTGTTGTTGCATGTACTTTTTTTGTGCTGCTGTGGCTTTATGTGCCGCCCAAGCAAGCCTTACGGTCAGTTCGGTACCACGAATGGTGTCACGACGTACTTCTTGTGCTTGAATTATTTGCTGCTCTGTAATGGACAGTCTTTGTTTGTCGGACCCACCACGATATAAGTTGTAGCGTAAGCGAACGACCGCAAGTAAATCTTCCGCGGGACCTTTCGTGCCATCAAAATTATTATTCCACGTTCTCTCTACATCAAAGTCTATTTGAGGGTAGAAGGCGGATTGAGCGGATAACTTAGCATGCTCTGTCGCCTGCGCATCAAAATTAGCAACCGCAATCGCAGGGTTGTTTTCTAGTGCTTGTTCAAGAGCCATTTCCAGTGATGTAGGCAATAAATCTCTATCTGGTACAGGTAGGATGAGGTCTTCAGGAGGAAGTTCCCCAACCACTCTGAGGTATTGACTTTTTGCATCTACAAGGTTGTTTATTGCTGCTAATCGATTTGAATGTGCTTTTGATAAACGAGCGTTAATCAAGGTAAGATCCGATTGTCGGCCAACACCCGCTTCGCTTTTTAGTTTTAACTGCTGATAAATTCTTTCATGTGCTTTCAAGTTTAATTCAGACAGTTTTAGGAGTTCTTTGAAGCGTAGTACGTTAGAGAAAACATCGGCAACATCAAGAGCGATATTTTCTATCGTAGTCAATGCCGTCCATCTGCTTGCTTCTGCTTCGTTTATGGATCTTTTAATTTCGTTTTGAGTTTGAAAACCGCGGAATAATGGCTGTGTAAAAGAGATGGATAACTCTCTCCTAGTTAATGAAACATCATCAGTATCTGTGTTATAAGTGGTTTCATGACCTAAGCCAGCGCTTAGGTCAAGACTTGGTTTATATCCAGATTTTGCTAAATCGACAGCTGCTTTGTTTTCGTGATAAATTGCAATCGACTGACGAACACTAGGATTGTTTTCGATCGCAATATAAGTTGCTTCCTCTAATGTCAGTGCAGAGCTTGTCGTGCTTAACAAGATCGAAGTCAGCAATATTGCTTTTGTATAGTAAATCTTCATTTTTGTCGTACTCAGTAGCTTTCCATAAATAGTAAGAACGATACGTTCAAATCAATGCTAATAAAAAAACTACTGGGAGTATGTACGTGTTTTGTATCTGTAATTGGAAATGTATCTATTAGTGTAAGTATGAACGTTAACGACTTATATAAGGTCTCCCCAGATTACGTTAAGCGCTGTTAATATGACAACGGGGGCCGTTTCAGTTCTGAGCACTCTGGGGCCTAGTGCAAGTGAGCTAAATCCTTGTTTATTCGATATTTCTACTTCTTTTTCTGTTAGCCCCCCTTCAGGCCCAATAAGCACTGCAACCTTGCAATCTTCAGGTTTATGTAGTTTGGTCAAATTTTTTTTTGTATGGTGATGTAAAGTTAGCCTTAACGTTTCCTTACAATTTACGACCCACTCTTCTAATAAAATGGGTCTGTATACTTTCGGAACAACCCCACGACCGCATTGTTCGGCGGCGCTTATCGCTATTTGTTGCCAGTGTTGTACTCGTTTTTCAATTCGGCTGTCATTCAGTTTCACTTCGCAACGATCACTAAATAAAGGCTGAATAGAGTAGACTCCAGCCTCTACAGCTTTTTGAATAGCGTAATCCATTCTTTCCCCACGAGACAGGCTTTGCCCAAGAGAAACCTTTATAGGCGATTCGTTGTGCAGCTCCATAAAACTACCAATAGAAATTTCTGCGGTGCGCTTTTCAACATTTTCTAGTGTGGCTTTGTACTGCCCTCCATGTCCATTAAAGACAATTAGAGGATGTCCAGATTTTAAACGTAATACTTTACATAAATGGTTAAATGTTGATTCTGGAAGGGGGTGGTGTGAATTTTCTGAAAGTGGTAGGTCGATAAATACTCTTGGAATGCGCATAAAAATAAAAGCCCTCAATGTAGAGGGCTTTTATAACGGAAAAAAAGGTTTTTATAAACCTGCAGAGGCTCTTAATGTCGCTGCTTTATCCGTTTTTTCCCATGTGAAATTTTCTTCTTCGCGGCCAAAGTGGCCATAAGCCGATGTTGGTAGGTAGATTGGGCGTTTTAGATCCAACATCTTTATTAAGCCTGCAGGTCGTAATTCGAAGTGTTCACGGACCAATTGACTGATCACTGCATCGCTCACTTTGCCTGTGCCAAAAGTATTAATACTAATGGATGTTGGCTCAGCAACACCAATAGCATAAGAAATTTGAATTTCGCATTTATCGGCTAAGCCTGCGGCAACAATGTTTTTAGCAACGTAACGGCCAGCATACGCTGCTGAACGGTCTACTTTTGACGGGTCTTTCCCAGAAAATGCACCGCCCCCATGACGAGCCATACCACCGTATGTATCTACAATGATTTTGCGTCCGGTTAAGCCGCAATCTCCGACAGGGCCGCCAATGATAAATTGACCTGTTGGATTGATGAAATATTTGGTTTCTGCAGAAAGCCATTCTTCTGGTAGCACTGGTTTGATAATTTCTTCCATGACCGATTCACGAAGGTCGTCTTGTTTTACGGATGCGCTGTGCTGTGTTGAAAGAACGACGGCATCGATCGCACATGGCTTACCGTTTTCATCGTATCTAAAGGTAACTTGGCTTTTTGCATCTGGGCGTAAAAAATCTAACGTGCCGTTCTTACGGACTTCTGCTTGACGCTGAACTAGGCGATGGGCGTATGTGACTGGAGCAGGCATTAGAACGTCGGTTTCATTTGTAGCGAAACCAAACATTAAGCCTTGGTCGCCTGCACCTTGTTCATGGTTTGATGCTTCATCGACACCCACTGCGATATCGGCAGACTGTTTACCAATGGCGTTCATTACCGCACAAGATTCCCAATCGAATCCCATATCCGAGCTGTTGTAACCTATATCACGAATAACACCACGAGCGATTTCTTCGATATCAACCCAGGCGTTTGTGCGAACTTCGCCTGCGACTAAAACCATGCCAGTTTTCACTAAGGTTTCACACGCTACACGGGCTTCTGGGTCTTCTGCAAGGATGGCGTCAAGGATAGCATCGGAAACTTGGTCTGCGATTTTATCTGGATGACCTTCTGAAACAGATTCAGAGGTAAATAAAGAGTATTCTGACATTTTAGTGCCTCGATCAAGAATGAATAAAGCGCTAAAACAGGTATAAAAAACCCGCTTAGCTTTAATATAGTTGCTAAACAGGTCGTAGTGCTTCTGTTTAGCTGATTTTATATAGCGTCCGCAAGCCGAAAACAAATCGACGCTTTTAAGTATGCAAATTCTGACCTAGAACAGATCTAAAATCAAGCCGACCACTCGGTTTTTGGCTTTCTCTTATGAAATTCTCATGAGATAGGGGACTTTTTTATGAAATAACCATCATAAAGGAAGGAGATATGGGTATTAGGGCGTTGCATAGGTTGGCGATAGAGGTGAGAATAGCGAGATATTTTAAAGCCATCAGGAGCCGAAATAGATGTCATCTCGTAAAGAACTCGCTAATGCAATCCGAGTATTAAGTATGGATGCAGTACAAAAAGCTAACTCAGGTCACCCAGGTGCTCCAATGGGTATGGCAGATATTGCCGAAGTACTTTGGAACGATTTTTTAAAGCACAATCCAACAAACCCTAATTGGGTTGATCGTGACAGATTTGTTTTATCAAACGGTCATGGGTCAATGTTGATTTATTCTTTATTGCACCTTTCTGGATACGCTTTACCTATTGAAGAACTTCAACAATTCCGTCAGTTACATTCAAAAACACCAGGTCATCCTGAGTATGGGTATACACCGGGTGTTGAAACAACAACTGGGCCTTTAGGTGCTGGTATTAGTAACGCCGTAGGTATGGCTATTGCTGAAAAAACTTTGGCAGCGCAATTCAATCAACCTGGTCATGATATTGTTGATCACTTCACGTATTGCTTTTTAGGTGATGGTTGTTTGATGGAAGGCATTTCCCATGAAGCATGTTCTTTAGCTGGAACCCTGGGTCTTGGGAAGTTAATTACCTTCTGGGATGATAACGGTATTTCGATCGATGGTCATGTTGAAGGTTGGTTTACAGACGACACATCTAAGCGTTTTGAATCATACGGTTGGCATGTTATTGCTGGGGTTGATGGGCATGATCCTGAAGCGATTCGTGCTGCGATTCTAGAAGCACAATCTGTAACAAACAAGCCAACTATGATTTGTTGTAAAACAATTATTGGCTTTGGTTCTCCAAACAAATCTGGCAGTCATGATTGCCATGGTGCGCCTCTTGGTGACGCTGAAATTGCAGCAGCACGTGAGTTTTTAGGTTGGGGTCACGCTCCGTTTGTGATTCCTGACAATGTATACCAAGGTTGGGATGCAAAAGACAAAGGAATAGCAGCAGAATCCACTTGGAATGAGAAATTTGCTTCTTACAAAGCCGCGTTTCCTGAGCGAGCGGCTGAATATGAACGTCGCGTACTAAAAGGTGAACTACCTGCGGATTTTGAAGAGAAGTCTCAGGCGTTTATTCAAGAATGCCAAGATAAAGCGGAAGGTATAGCAAGTCGTAAAGCCTCTCAGAACGCAATTGGATTTTATGGTGCCATGTTGCCTGAATTACTTGGTGGTTCTGCGGATCTAGCGGGTTCTAATTTAACGCTTTGGTCCGGTTCTAAGGGCATTCAAGATGATGCTGCGGGTAACTATATTTATTATGGTGTACGTGAATTTGGTATGAGTGGCATTATGAACGGTGCCTCTTTGCATGGTGGTTTTATTAACTATGGCGCTACTTTCATGATGTTTATGGAATACGCGCGCAATGCGGTGCGTATGTCTGCGTTGATGGGCATTCAAAATATCTTTGTATATACGCATGACTCTATTGGACAGGGAGAAGATGGGCCTACTCATCAGCCAGTAGAGCAATTAGCAAATTTGCGTATGACGCCAAATATGACGGTATGGCGTCCATGTGATGCAGCTGAAACGGCAGTGGCATGGAAGAATGCGATTCAACGTAATAAGGCACCGACGTCATTGATTTTTAGTCGTCAAGGTCTTAAGGCACAAGCAAGAACCGCAGCCCAATTAGCTAATGTCGAAAAAGGTGGTTATATATTACAAGATGGTAATGGTACCCCTGACGTTATTTTAATTGCGACGGGTTCAGAGGTTCAATTGGCTCGTGAGTCTGCAGCACAGTTATCTGAGCAAGGTAAAAATGTGCGAGTGGTTTCCATGCCATCAACGAATGTATTTGATCAGCAAGATGCAGATTACAAAGAATCCGTACTACCAGCATCAGTGTCGAAGCGTGTTGCTATTGAAGCTGCTCATGTTGATTTTTGGTATAAATATGTGGGGTTTGATGGTGCTGTAGTTGGCATGAGTACATTTGGGGAATCTGCGCCAGGTGGTGCTTTATTGAAACATTTTGGTTTCTCTGTTGAAAATGTCGTTGAAACGGTAAATCGTATTTTATAAATACAATGATTGAAAAAAGGGCCTTAAGGCCCTTTTTTACTTAGATAAATGATTTGTTGGAGCATGATAAATCAATGATACGAGTGGCAATAAATGGGTATGGGCGGATTGGTCGATCTGTATTGAGAGCGCTGTATGAAAATGGCTATCGAGATAATATACAGATTGTTGCGATCAATGAGTTATCTAATTTGGATACAATTAGTTATCTCACTCGTTATGACACTACCCATGGGCGGTTTCCATTACCAGTATCTTGTGACGATGATGCATTGAGAATAGGTGAAGACCTCATTCAGTGTTTTTCTGAATCGGAACCTGAAAACATTGACTGGAAGCAGCTTAATATTGATATGCTGTTGGAATGCTCTGGCAGCTTTTCTTCTAGTGATCAGGCGAAGTTATATGTAGAAGCGGGTGTCAGTAGGATGTTGTTGTCGCAACCTGCGGACAGTGAGGTGGATGCGACCATTGTTTATGGTTTTAATGAATCTGAAATTGAACCTTTTCATACGATTGTGTCGGCAGCGTCTTGTACGACAAATTGCCTTATTCCTATTTTAGAAGGTGTTGAGCATTTGGTCGGTATTGAGCAAGGAATGACTCAAACTATCCATTCAGCGATGAATGATCAACCGATTATTGATGCGTATCATAAAAACGACCTGCGCTTGACCCGGTCCGCGATGAGTTCGATTATTCCTGTTGATACTGGGCTATCTAAAGGTATCCAGAGGTTAATGCCTGAATTAGGTTCAAAAATAGCGTGCAATGCGTTGAGAGTGCCAACTATTAATGTTTCGGCGATTGACCTTGTTATTCGTACTAAAAAACCAGTCACAGTAGAGCAGGTAAATGCATGCTTTGATGCATTGTCTGTGGGTAAGTATAAAAATATAGTCGGGTTTACTAAAGAGCCTCATGCGTCAGTTGATTTTAATCATGACGCTCGCTCTGTGATTGTTGATGGGACACAAACTCAAGTCGTCGATGGCCGCTTGATCAAATTGCTTTGCTGGTTTGATAATGAGTGGGGTTACGCGAATAGGATGTTAGATGTTGCCAGTTACTGGGGGCATAAAATTTCAAAATAGATAGTTTAAAGGTTTGTTTCAATAAGTGGGGGAATGACATGACCGTAGTGAAAATGATGGATTTGGATTTAACGGATAAACGAGTCCTAATTAGAGAAGATCTTAATGTGCCAGTTAAAAATGGTAAGGTTTCTAGCGATGCTCGTATCCGTGCTGCATTACCGACATTAAAGTTTGCTTTAGAGACTGGTGCGAAAGTGATTGTCATGTCTCATTTAGGACGTCCAACAGAAGGTGTGTTCGACAAAGCATTCTCTTTACAGCCTGTTGCTGATCACTTATCTGAGTTGCTTGAGCAGCCTGTATTTCTAGCGTCTGATTGGCTTGATGGTGTGTCTGTTGAGTCTGGGCAGATTATCCTTGTTGAAAATGTACGATTTAATTTGGGCGAGAAAAAAGACGACGAAATGCTGGCTAAGAAAATGGCTGCGTTATGTGATGTGTTTGTCATGGATGCATTTGGTACAGCTCATCGAGCGCAAGCATCCACTCATGGTGTTGCTAAATTTGCACCGACTGCCTGTGCAGGGCCTTTGCTTGTTGCTGAGTTAGATGCTTTGGAAAAAGCATTGGCATCACCTGACAAGCCGGTAGCTGCAATTGTTGGTGGTTCTAAAGTTTCGACCAAATTAACCGTTTTGGAAACGTTGTCTGATAAAGTGGATCAGTTGATTGTTGGTGGTGGTATTGCTAATACGTTTTTGGCTGCGGCGGGTTATCCTGTTGGTAAGTCTTTGTATGAAGAAGACTTAATTCCAAAAGCAAAAGAGTTGATGGCAAAAACATCCATTCCTCTGCCTGAGGATGTGGTTGTTGCGAAGGCGTTTTCTGCAACAGCGGTGGCCACTGTTAAAAACGTAAGTGATGTCGAATCAGATGATATGATTTTAGACATCGGTCCGAAAACAGCAATAAAGCTTGCTTTTTTATTAGAGTCATCAAAAACCATCATTTGGAATGGCCCTGTTGGTGTGTTTGAATTCGACCAGTTTGGTGAAGGGACGAAAGCCTTATCTTTGGCTATTGCTAATAGTGATGGATTTTCTATTGCTGGAGGAGGAGATACATTAGCCGCAGTGGATAAATATGGGATTCAAGACAAAGTATCTTACATTTCTACTGGAGGTGGTGCCTTCCTTGAGTTTGTTGAAGGAAAAGTATTGCCTGCCGTTGCTATGCTAGAAAGCAGAGCAAAAAATTTAGATTAATACATAATATTATAAGGCTAAAGGCCATAAGCAACTGGACTTCAATAAAAAGAGCCGTTGCTTAACAAAAACTAGAGAGTTTACCCCACAACCATAGTAGTTCGTTATTATTAGTTAGTAGCGATGTATTTTCAGAGGAAACGTTTATGCCTTTAATTAGTATGCGTCAGTTGCTTGATCATGCAGCAGAACACAGTTATGGCTTGCCTGCATTCAATGTGAATAACATGGAACAAGTTAAAGCGATTATGGAAGCGGCTGATGAAGTAAATTCTCCTGTTATTATGCAGGCTTCAGCAGGTGCTCGTAAGTATGCAGGATCACACTTTTTGCGTCATTTGATAGCGGCAGCCATTGAGGACTATCCACATATTCCTGTAGTAATGCATCAGGATCACGGTACCTCTCCCGCTATTTGTCAACGATCTATTCAGCTTGGATTTTCATCCGTTATGATGGATGGTTCTTTACTTGCGGATGGTAAAACACCTTCCAGCTACGACTACAATGTTGATGTTACTCGTCGTACTGTTGAATTCGCACACGCTTGTGGTGTGTCTGTAGAAGGGGAGTTAGGTTGCCTTGGTTCTTTGGAAACAGGTCAGGCTGGTGAAGAAGACGGCGTTGGTGCTGAAGGGATTTTATCTCTTGCTCAAATGTTAACAGACCCCGGTGAAGCGGTTGATTTCGTTAATGCAACGGGAATCGATGCACTGGCTGTCGCCATTGGTACTAGTCATGGTGCATACAAGTTTACACGTCCGCCTACTGGTGATGTATTAGATATTGAGCGCATCAGCAAAATTGTTGAACTGTTGCCAAATACTCACATTGTATTGCATGGCTCGTCCTCTGTTCCTCAGGATTGGTTAAATATCATTAATGAATTTGGTGGTGACATTCCTGAAACGTATGGCGTACCAGTTGAAGAGATTGTGAAAGCGATTCGTTACGGTGTGCGTAAAGTTAATATTGATACCGATCTGCGCTTGGCTGCGACGGGGGCAATTCGTCGTAGTTTAGCAGAGCATAAAGGTAACTTTGATCCTCGTAAGTACTTAACTGAAAGTATTAAAGCGATGAAGTCTGTTTGTATTGATCGTTATGAAGCGTTTGGTTGTGCAGGACAGGCTTCAAGAATTAAAACAATTGACCTAGAAGAAATGGCAGTTCGTTATGAGCAAGGTTTATACAATGATGGTCGTAAATTCTAGGGATCGTTAATGTTTTTTTCAATATTGTTATTTTCTTATGATTTTATTAAAAAAATAGTTGACGTTGAAAAAAACTGACCTATAATGCTCGTCATTCCTTGCGGGAGTGGTGGAATTGGTAGACACGCTGGATTTAGGTTCCAGTGCTTCACGGCGTGAGAGTTCGAGTCTCTCCTTCCGCACCAAATTAAAAAAGCTGACTTTATGTCAGCTTTTTTTTGCTTTTTTTTCTTTCTTTAGCTCCCTAGTAGTACACTGTCCAACGTTAGCTTTAAGACTTGGATAAAACTATGCTGCGTTATTTCTTATTACTTTTTTGTATTGCTACCGATTTTTCTTATGGATTCGAATTCTGGAATGGTAATGCGTATATTAAGAAGCATCCTCGGCAGATTGAGTTAATCAAAAACTTCAATTCAGTGGTAAATAGCACTGCAGAGCCTATACAAAGCCGCCAAGTGAAAACCATTAATATATCGGCCATTTTACCCGCAGTGATGAGTGATGAAACACGTACTGTTTTTTTACGCTATTTCAAAAAGAGAATGCAGGCTCTTCAAATTGACTATCGTTTGGATGTTTTTGAATATGATTCAAATGTCGAAGATGATGTGCTCCTTGGGAAATATAAAGCAATCATGCAATCTCCACCGGATTATTTGATCACTACGTTAGAAAGGTTTTCACAAAAATCCATTGTTGAATATATTTTGCGGCAGCACAGCACTCACGTTATCTTATATGGTGTTTCTTCACCTGTTGTGGGTTGGGGAAATGAACAGAGTGTCTTCTATGCTGGTGTGAATTACTCTTCTACCTTTGGCGCTTTATCTGAAATGATAAAAGAATCAGTGGCATCCAGTATGGAAATTATTCCTATTGCTTTTTCGAAGGGGTATCGTAATCATCAGTTTTGTAATGCCTTTTTGGATGTGCTCTCAGAGAATAAGGCGAATGTTAAGCAAGTGCTTTATTTTGATGATTCACTAGTGTCTAAAAAACGTATATTACAACGGATCAACGAAATAGATAAAAAAACCTTTATTTTCCAATGTGATAATTTTGTAGACGCGACTCAGTTTGATCTAATAGAAAAAAATAGCTCACATAAGATCATGATGAATTATTGGTTATCTGACGATAAAGAGTTGAGCCGTAGTGACATACAAATGATTGGCTTTCGTATTCCTTTTGAAGAAATTGAAGTGTCAATAGCAGAGATGATTCACCACCATCTAGAAAAGAAGAAATTTCCTAGTCTGTACATGGTTGATTTAAGTGTTGAACGCTCTTAACCATAAATGGAGTAGGTTAAATTACAATAGCACGGAGTACGCTAGATGTATTTAGAAAAAGAAAGTTTAGAAATACGCTTTAAGCGACGAATAGGTGTTTTTTTGTTTCTTGTTTTTGCTGTGCTGTCTGTTATTTATACCATGATGAAATACAGCGAAGCAGAGCAAATGGTATTAAGTCAATTAGAAAATAAGCACAATCTCGTTGAGCGGGCTTTTTCTTCCTATCTCCAGAAAGCGGAATTTGAACTTAGTAGTATCTCTCAATTATTTTCGAATGCACAGCTAGAAGAAGGAAGAGAGATGAACTCCCTTTTCTCAAATCATGACGATTTTTTATTGGGAGCTGTCGATTTTCTTTATGTGAAGCGTGATGATGGGCGGTCCATAATTGATCCTAGAAGCTCTCTTTATTTGGATGACTCTGCGGCCCTCTACAGCGTGTTTTCTAAAATAGGGCAATGGCTGATTTTTGCTACTGATGAAAGTAGTTACTTCTTGGTTTTTAAAAAGAATATGGTGGCAAACGAAGGGGAGAGCATTGGTTATATTTATGGCTTTATTTCGTTAAACAATAATTTTGTATTGGCTCAATCTCTATTAACAAATGTCAATATTGATGGAGTTATGCTTTCTACGGCTGAAGGGGTGACGGTTTTTGATGGGAAAGGGGATGATTTTACATCTGAGGAGTTGATGAGCTCTTACGACAAAAATTTGGACTTGTCTGGTAGCTTTTCTACTTTGCAGCTTAAAGTATTTTTGAAGAAGGCTGATTTTTTCTTATTTGAAGAAGTACTGGTGTATCAAATATTGTTGCTGGCGTTTGGCCTCTTGGGAGGCTATTTCATGATTATGTTTTTATCTCAAAAAGCCGTTTTTAATGTTATGTCTGATGCTATTAGCGACCTGAGTATAACAAAAAAGACAAAGTATAGAGAGTTTGATGAAATTGAGAAAATTATACATGGGAAAAATGCCAGTGAGGAAGAGCAAGCGAGAGCGCTGCAAATTCTAATGGAGGGTGCTTCCATTGCGATTATTTTTTGTGATGAAGTCGCCTCCGTTTTAAGGATGAACCAAGAGGCGAAACAGTTATATAGCGATGCAGAAGGGGCAAGAACACTTTTTGATTTTATGCCTATTATCAGTCACTCGCCTATTCAGCAAGCATTAAAAGGCGAAGCAGGGACGAGTTTTACTCTTAGCTTCTCACAAGTAAATAAAATATTTCATTGGAAATTATATCCTTACATTGCTGAAAGTGGGTTTCGAGGTTTAGTCTTGATCGGTAATGATATTACAAAAGAAACTCAGTTGGAGTGGCAGTTGACGCAAACACAGCCATCATCCTTACTTGGGTCTCAACAAATAAGCAATGAAAAACTACAGTCAGAGTTGCTTTTTCTTGCTGCTCGTTGTGATAGATCAACGGATTTTCCTATTAGTGAATGGTTGAACTCTTTGGCATTTGGCCTTCAAGGAGTCGGTAATCATGAGTCATCAGAGGAAAAAGTAAGCACACTGGGACGATTATTGTGTGATGAGCTGACGCGAATGCCAGTAGAGCTTCAGTCTCATGATAATTTTTTTATTGATTGTGGGTTAGATGTGGCTTGTATCTCATACCCCTGGCCCAGAGAGCTGAAGTCTTTATTATCCTCTATTTTGATGATGATCCATTCGAATGAGCTTGTAGAGGAAAAAGCACTCTGTTTTAAACTTGAAGAACAAAAGCTGATAATACAGGCGGTTGGTGTGAGTCATTCAAGAGCTATTTTTCTTCAGCTTGTTGAGTGTTTGGTTGAGAAAATGGGTGCTAAGCTAAATATTTCTAACGGCAGGCGTTTTTCGATTGCATTACCTTATGCAGTCACAGGGTGTAGCGCTATTGAATTACCCGTAGATTCTCAAGTTATTTGGATTGAAAATGGATATGAGCAGAGCGAGTTAGTTAAGTCCACTCTAAATGATTTAAATGTTGAATTAGTATGTATTAGTTCTGCAGAAGACATTTTCTTGCACTCTATGCAGCTAGAGCGCATTGATGCGATTTTGGTGGGGTGTTCTCATCAATACGATGAAGATTATAACGAATTGCTCGAAACCATGTCGATGATGTTAGGGCGCAGTGATCTACCGATTGCTCGGATTAGTTGTAATAGTAAAGGTTGCTATGAATCTTTGAGACTTGAGCACTATCCTTTTTCTTATAGTATTGCTGAGCTTTTAATCTCTTTGTTTCAACTTAGGCCTATATCGCCAGATGACATGCTACCTGAAGGTCGCAATTGGTTATTAACTGGTGGTACAAAAGTTAGTAAAGCCATTATGAGAAATGAGCTGATAGAGCATGATATAGTGCCGCACTTTATAGATGATATAGATTCATACTTGCCCTTATTAAATCATTATAGGATAGAAGTTATTATTGTTTTGGATCAAATATCTCCGAAAGTGTTAATGAAGATACAGTTAGAATTTCCACAAGTTATGGTGCTATTGACTCAGAAAGAAAGTCATAACAATGACGCAAAATACTTTGTTATTCGACCTCCGTATGACACGATTCGAATCAAAGACATGGTAACATTTGTTAATAAGTCGACTGTTATAGATAGGATAGAGGAAAAGTAAATGAGCTTAGTGGCAATTATTGGTGCAATGGATGAAGAAGTTGTATTAATCAAAGAGTGGCTGTCAGGCGTGTCGTGTCAAACCATTGCCGATTGTGAGTTCTACTTCGGAAAGTTAGACGGGAAAGACGTTGTCTTATTGAAGTCTGGAATTGGTAAGGTAAATGCCGCAGTATCAACATCATTGCTATTGTCTAAGTTTGATCCTGATAAGGTGATTAATATCGGGTCGGCGGGCGGTTTTGATATCGAATTAAACGTAGGTGATGTGGTTATTTCGGATAAAGTTATTCATCATGATGTTGATGTTACTGCGTTTGGGTATGAGATGGGGCAGGTGCCAAATATGCCAGTAGGGTTTGAGGCGGACTCAGAGCTGGTCAAGAGTGCTCAGTCGGCAATTGCTACGCTAGAGTCAGTGACGGCTAAAGTGGGGTTAATTGGAACTGGCGATAGCTTTATGAGTGATTCCGTTCGTGTTCAAAATGTTAGAGAGACATTTCCTACACTAATGGCTGTTGAAATGGAAGCTGCGGCAGTGGCTCAGGTTTGTCACAAGTTCGGGACACCTTTTGTTGTTGTTAGGGCGCTATCTGATATCGCTGGCAAAGAATCTTCCCAAAGTTTTGAATCGTATTTGGAAATGGCCGCAAAAAATTCATCGTTAATGGTTCGTTCGATGTTGAAGGGATTCTAATGTTGCTTGGTTTTAAAGGGTATGCAGACTCATCACGCTCGTTATTATCAGCGTGTGTGTTGTCACTTTTTTGCCCTAATGTCTCTTTTGCGGATGACATTACTTATACGGAAGAAGATGAGTGGTGGGCACTTTCTCATAAAAATGCATCTCAAACTGTTAGTGAATGGTCTAACGGATTGGACGCGTTTTTTTCAGGGGAGAGCTCGACTCTGCCGAGCCAAAGTTTTGTTAGCGTTCAATTAGGAGGGGTCTTCAGTGATACTGGAAACGCTTCTCCTTTTTTAGGCTTGCATATGGGAATAAGGCTTCCGAACACAAAAAACCGATTGCGCTTGGTTATTGACTCTGATGCAAATGAGTTAACGGAAAATAATAAAGTTCAAGAGGCAAGTTCTTCCAGTTTTCAAGAAGAGGCGGTGAGTGAAACCTTCTCTGCAGCAATCCGTTATGTTAAAGAAGAATGGAATGCTAATTTCGATGCGGGGATTCTAATCGACTTCCCCTTAGATCCATTTGTGAAGGTGAGGTTTACTCAAGATTATCAGGCATCCGATTGGTCTTTTTTATTTAGAGAGTCTGTATTTTCCTATTACTCTCAAGGTTTCGGGGCAAGTTTTTCGTTAGAAGCGACGACATCATTGAGCGATGGCGTAATTTTTGGCGTTTCCGTTGGCTCCACATGGTTAAATAGAGATGAAGAATATTATTACAGAGAAAACCTATTTTTAAATCATGCTATCGATGAAAAAAGCAAAGTACGTTATCAGTTTAGTGTGCTTCAATCTGGAGATCCTGCTCCAAAACTGGATACGTATTTGTATTTAGTTAATTACAAAAAAATATTATATGGCAATTGGTTGATCGGACAGGTGACTCCTCAAATAACGCATGAGCTTGATAATGACTTTGATGCTGAGTTTTCATTTACATTGTCTTTAGAAATTCTACTGGGTGAAGATTATTTAGGCTCTAGTAATCGTCATTAGATTTGTTCAAGCTCCTTCCGTATAATTCACTAATTAAAACTCTCCTTTCTTTCATTCTTAGAGCGAACTCAATGAATCCAAATCTCATTCAGCCAGAACACTATGATTCCCAGTTACTGGAAAAAGTTACAACGTTAGAGACATTATTTCAAGAGTTGGAAATGCCTGAAGTAGAGGTGTTTGAGAGTGCGGTGTCTAACTATCGTATGAGGGCAGAGTTTAGGGTTTGGCATGATGACGATGTTATGTATTACGCTATGTTTGATTCTAAGGATCCACGAAAACCAATTCGAGTGGATCAGTTTCCAGTCGCATCTGTATTAATAAACCGACTTATGCCTAAATTATTAGATGCTGTAAAAAACATTCCTGTATTGAGGAATAAGTTGTTTCAAGTTGACTTTTTAACAACGCAAACCGGTGAGGCCCTAATCAGTTTGCTCTATCACAAGCCAATTGATGAGGAGTGGAAAGACGCGGCTCAGAATTTGTACGAGCTATTTCCAGCGTGCCATTTTGTGGGACGTAGTCGTAAAAAAAAGATGGTTTTAACGCGAGATTTTGTTCTTGAAACCTTAACGGTAAATGGCAAGAAATATCACTATCAACAAGTTGAAAACAGTTTCACCCAACCTAATGTTGGTATCAGTGAAAAAATGCTGGAATGGTCTTTAGATGTGACGCAAGGTGAGTCGGGAGATTTGTTGGAAATGTATTGCGGTAATGGTAATTTTTCCATTCCATTAGCGAGGCAATTTGATCGTGTGGTTGCCACTGAAATTTCTAAAGTATCTGTAAATTCTGCACAGTTAAACATAGTGCTTAACGGAATGAAAAATGTAAGTGTGGTAAAAATGGCAAGCGAAGACGTTTCTGCTGCTTTAAATGGTGAATCTGAATTGCCTAAGCAACTTGTCGAAGCGGGAATGGAATTACTGTCTCCGAATGTCGTTTTGGTGGATCCACCTAGGGCTGGCTTGGACGATGCCACTGTTGAGCTTGTGAGGAAAGTTGATAAAATTTTATATATTTCATGTAATCCAGAAACATTGAAAAATAATTTAATTGCTTTAGTGCGAACTCATAAAGTTGAGCGCTATGCGATCTTTGACCAATTTCCGTATACACACCATATAGAATGCGGTGTGTATCTTAGCCGGATATAAAAATTAATCCAATCTAATGTTGTGGCAAATCGTCACGACATTAGATGGATTAAGCTTGGATGCTAATAGATTGCCCTATGATGGAATCCGGTGTGACATTGTATTGAGTTACGAGGCTAGCATTCTGATTTGTTCTAACTGGTTGTGGTGGTGCTGTTTCGACAGCTTGAGTATCGTTACTGGATGCTCCAGTTGTGTTAACTGAAGCGCTTCTTTCTTCTGTGTCAGTATTTCTTTCTGTATTGCTTACGGTCGAGTTAGTTAATGGGTCATTAAGGTTTCGTCTCGTGACTTCAGTGGCTGACGGTGTAGAGTTTTCTTCGCCGACTGAAAGTACTTCGGTATTCGCAGATGCTTCTCTTACCGAGCGAGGAGAAGTGGGTTCTGATTCGTTTGTTTCTTGTACTGAGTTTCTTTGCTGAGATTCAACCGCAAGTTGTCGTGCTGTATCGGACAAATCAACACGCACACTCGGAGGTGTGGTCGAGTCGTTTTGGCCGTTACTTGTACTGCTTGCAGCCGGTGTTGTATTTGCTCGAATAGAGCTGATTAGGTTTGCTCTATCGGCGGCAACCAATAAACCTGCTTCCATAATAGTAGCCCCCATTTAAAGTTGTTCAAAAATTATCCTTTTATTCTAGACCCTATTTTCAAAAAGCACCATAAATTTTTGCATATGAGTTGTAATCATTATTATGAAGCCTACTCATTATTCATAATGAGCGACATTCTTAATCTGTCCATTATGAGATTGATTGTTGTGTGTTAATATAAACGACCTTATCCCCCACTAAGTAGAGAAGTCGATCAAGCTATGAGTAATACCTCATTAAATAAAGATAAAATTAAATTTTTATTATTAGAAGGCGTGCATCAATCTGCAATTGATTCATTAAATGCTGCTGGTTATAACAATATTGAATATTTCAAAACTGCTTTATCAGAAAGTGAATTGATTGAAAAAATCTCGGAAGCACACTTTGTTGGCATTCGCTCCAGAACTCAACTAACTGAAAACGTACTTAGCCATGCTAATAAACTAATGGCGATTGGTTGTTTTTGTATTGGAACTAACCAAGTTGATTTGGATGCTGCAAGCGAAAAAGGGGTTGTAGTTTTTAACGCGCCTTTCTCCAATACAAGAAGTGTTGCTGAACTGGTTATCGGTCAATTGATTTTGTTATTACGAGGTATTCCTGAAAAAAATGCAATCTGCCATCGTGGCGGTTGGATGAAGTCAGCGGTTGGGTCTTTCGAAACTCGTGGCAAACGCTTAGGTATTGTTGGCTATGGAAGCATAGGCACCCAATTAAGCGTGTTGGCTGAATCTTTAGGTATGGAGGTATGTTTTTTTGATATTGTCACGAAATTGCCGTTAGGTAATGCAAGTCAAGTGAAAAACCTGAAAGAGCTTTTATCTACGTGTGATGTGATTAGTTTGCACGTCCCTGAAACATCATCCACAAAATTGATGATTGATGTCGAAGAGGTCGCAGCGATCAAGAAAGGTGCTGTTTTCATTAACGCATCTCGTGGAACGGTTGTTAATTTAGAAGCACTAGCTGACTCCATTAAAGCGGGCAATATTAGTGGTGCAGCAATTGATGTGTTCCCTGTAGAGCCTAAAGGTAATGCAGAAGAGTTTGTTTCTCCATTGAGAGGGTTGGATAACGTTATCTTAACTCCTCATATTGGTGGCAGTACAATGGAAGCACAAGAGAATATTGGTGTGGAAGTTGCTGACAAATTAATTCAATATTCTGATATTGGAACAACCACGGCGGCAGTTAACTTCCCAGAAGTAGCTTTACCTGCGCAGGATGGTTACCACCGTTTATTGCACATACATGAAAACAAACCAGGTGTTCTTTCAAGCATCAACAGTATTTTTTCTGAAAACAATATTAACATTACTGGGCAGTACTTACGTACAACGGAAAAGCTTGGCTATATGGTTATGGATGTTGCTTTTGAAACCAGTGAACTCGCCCTTGAAAAAGTTAAATTAGTAGAAGGAACGGTAAAAGCACGGGTCTTGTTCTAATTGAATGTTATGCTATCTTTCAAAAGCCAGTAAATACTGGCTTTTTTATGTCTGAGTTTTCATTGCTTTTTATGAGCAATACCTGAATAGACAGTCGTTAATTAATATGCATTAGGCTGTGAGTTGCTTTTTTGCGTCAAAATTGAGATAAACATGATACTTTTGTGAAGTTGCTGAACCTTTGCTAAAAAAGCTTTCAACTTAACGGTTCTGTCATTATTTTGTATTAATTAATGTTTAGTATCTGCACTATTGGTTAATATTAATATGTTCGCTTTCGAACTGTAAGTTTCTCAAATATGTTAACTATCGCATTTTAATGTGATTTTATTATAGGAATAAGAACATGGCACTTTCCCGTAGACAATTTCTAAAAGGAGCTTCAGTTGCTGGCGTAACTGCGGCATCAGCTTTCTCTATTAATAAAGCCGTAGCGGCAAATAAAGAACTGCGTATTTATGCGTGGGCTGGCTACATCACGGATGAAATGTTGCAAGACTTCAAAGCGAAGACTGGCATTAATGCAACGTTCACACCTTATGGTACAAACGATGAACTAATGAATTCTTTACGTGCGACAGATGGTACTGGTTTCGATATTATTATGCCTACTGTCGATCGTGTTCCTGGTTATGTTGACTTTGACTTGATTCAACCTTTAGACGCATCTCGTGTAAATTGGGCTGGTTGTTTAGAAAGTGCGGTAAGTGGCTCTGAAGTCGGAGGTGTTGTGAATGGTAAGCGCTACTTTGCTCCTTCTGATTGGGGTACAGAGGCCATTGCCTACCATAAAGAATATGCAAAAATAGATCGTGCTAACTTAAGTTACGGTGACCTTTGGAATCCAGAACACGCTGATGGAGTAACTGTTCGTGGTCATTCGGCTCTAGTCGGTGTGGGTTTATGGTTGGAAAGTATGGGTAAGCTTCCATACCCAATGCTTGAATCCTACAAAAATGAAAAAGCGATGCGCGCTAACTTCGATGTAATTGTAAAAACCGCGTCTGAACATAAAGGTATGATCGCTCAATTCTGGTCAACTGAGAATGAAGCTCAAGGCGCATTCCGCACAAATGGAGCTGTGATTGGACAAACATGGGACAGCACGGCATTTAAATTACAGTCTGAAGGTGAGCCAATTGCCTATGGTGCTCCGAAAGAAGGTGCGCTTGCATGGATGGAAGGCTTTGTTATTCCGAAGAATGCAAACAATGTTGATTCTGTTTATGAATTCATTAACTGGTATTACACTCCTGAGGCTGGGGCAATGTTTGTAAAAGCGACAGGATATAATTCTACTGCGAAAGGTGCGGACGCATTGTTACCAGAAGCAACTAAAGCATTCTTCCAAACCTCTTACACTGCGGATGAGTTGAAGAATCTTTGGTGGTGGCCAATTCAAGAACCATGGTATGTCGCATTACGTAACGAATATCAAGATCGTTATTTATCAGCATAATTTCTTTATAAAAAAGCTTCTATTCGCATTGTATGCGGATAGAAGCTTTTTCTATTTTATACATCTGAAAAAGGTTAGATAATTTCAATGGATAGCAGTGTTCATTTAGACAATGTAGTAATGAAGTTTGGGGATTTTACCGCGATTCAACAATCCAATTTAAAAATTGAGTCTGGGGAGTTTTTTAGTTTTTTAGGGCCTTCTGGTTGTGGAAAAACCACAATTCTAAATATGATCAGCGGATTTCTAGACCCTACAGAGGGGGCTGTAAGAATCGGTGGGCAAGATATGAAAGGCGTCCCCGCTAACAAGCGCCCAACATCAATGATTTTTCAAAATTTAGCATTGTTTCCATTGATGACAGTGGCAGAAAATATTGAGTTTGGGCTAGAGGTTCGAGGTGTCAGTAAAAGTGAGCGTAAGAAGACATCAGACAGATTGCTGGAGTTGGTTGCATTACCTGATAGCGCGGACAAACAAGTGTCAGCTTTGTCTGGTGGTCAAAAGCAACGTATCGCTATTGCTAGAGCATTGGCGGTTGAGCCAAGAGTGCTGTTGCTTGACGAGCCACTGTCGGCATTGGATTTGAAGCTACGTCAACATATGCGTACAGAGTTGAAAGAAATTCAGCGTAAAACAGGCATTACCTTTATTTATATAACACATGATCAAGGTGAAGCCTTAACTATGTCGGATCGTGTAGCGGTTATGTCTGCTGGTGTGATTCAACAAGTAGCTGATCCGATTACCTTGTATCGTGAGCCAGCAACCAATTTCGTTGCGTCTTTTGTCGGCGAAACTAATGCGCTTCTTGGAAGTGTGCAGGATATACAAGGTTCTGACATTACAGTGGACTGTGGTCCATTAGGTAAGTTAGTGGGTAAGGGTGTTGGTTCATTAAGTAAGGGTGAGAAAGCGACCCTATTTATCCGACCTGAGCACCTTAGCTTATTACCGGCAACGTCTGGTATGTCATTCGAAGTGACTATCAAAGAAATCAATTTTGAAGGTGCATACTTAACCTTGAATGCAGAAACGGCTTATGGACATAGCTTAGCTGTTCAAATTGGCTCTGATCAATACACATCCAGTATTGTTCCTGGAGCAAAAATTTCATTATCGTATAACTATAAAGATGCGGTAGTGATAGCTGGAGGAGAAAATGTTTAAGCAACTTAAATCTCGGTTTGGTGGGGGGCTCGCGATGGGTATCCTATCCATTATCGGAGTGTGGTTGATTGCATTAGTTATCTTGCCACAACTGTTAATGGTGGATTATTCATTTCGACCAAATTTATTGCCAGATGAAATAGGGGGAGAGAAAGACAGTTACTCTTTAGTTAACTATGAAACCTTATTTGCTAATAAAATCCATTTAACCATATTTTTAAAGACCATCTGGTCAAGCGTTCTGGTAACCTTGCTAACGCTGTGTGTGAGTTACCCACTGGCGTTTTATCTTGCTAAGGTAGCAACACCTGGGCAAGCGGCATTATGCATCCTTTTGCTTATTATTCCTTTCTGGATCAATGAAATACTAAGAACTTTTTCGTGGTATATTATTTTAGCGTACAAAGGGCCATTAAACTCTTTGTTGTTAGCTCTAGGTCTGATTGATCGTCCTATGCGATTTATGACTGGGGACGGTGCGGTAATGTTAGGTATGGTATATGCCTATATTTTGTTTATGATTTTCCCTATTTACAACGCCATTGAAAACTTGGATATGAATCAAATTAAAGCAGCAAGAAGTCTTGGTGCTGGTTGGATACGAACGCATTACCGAATTATTATACCTCACGCAAAGCCGGGTATTGCAACGGGTTGTATCATGACCTTTATGCTTGCTGCAGGTAGTTATGCGGTACCCGCGCTTTTAGGGTCCCCGGGAAGTCGCTGGTTTACGCAAATAATCTATAACTGGTTCTTTGAGGGCGGTAACTGGAACCAAGGTGCTGCCTATGCATTCCTACTCCTACTTATATGTATTGGATTTATTGGTTTGGTTATGCGTATCTTTAAAGTTGGTTTAGGAGACATTGCTCGATGAAATCGTCAACGATATTAAGGTGGGGGATTCGTTTTTATATTGGGGTTTTCTTTCTCTACTTATTCACACCTTTAGTAATCATGGGGCTGGCGACATTTAATGACAGTCGTTTTCCTACTATTTCCCCATGGAAAGGGTTCACACTAAAGTGGTTTGAGGCTTTGGCGCAAGACGGTGCGATGTGGGATGCGTTATTAACCAGTGTGATTGTTGCTATTGGCGTATTACTTATTGCTGTACCCGTTGGAATCTGTTGCGCGCTGTTCCTTTCCACTATTCAGGGTAGAGGTAAAACCTTTATCTACTCGTTAATGATGTCTCCTTTATTAACGCCAGGAGTCATAGTGGGTATCTCTACTTTGATATTCTGGAAGGGGTTATCTGTAAGTGGAGGGATGCTGTTGACGGTTATTGCTCAGACAACCTTTATCTCTGCTTATGTTATGTTAATGGTTTTGGCTCGATTGCAGCGCTTTGATCGTACTTTAGAGCAAGCTGCAATGAGTCTAGGTGCAACTCAATGGCAAACGTTTCGTCGAATTTTACTTCCGTATTTGAAGCCTGCGGTTATTTCAGCTGCAGTGATTGCTTTCTTGCAGTCATTTGAAAATTACAATACGACGCTATTTGTTAAGGGTTATGACACAACGCTAACTGTTTATATTGCTTCTAAAGTGAGGACGGGGTTAACACCGTCTGTAAATGCATTGGGCTTGTTGATGATTTTTATAACGGTAGTCATTGCTATTCTTTATGAAAGAAAGAGGCGGCAAGAAGAGGCGGCAAAGGTGAATATTGACTCTTAATGGTTTCTATCAATGAAAAAGGCGCTCCGGCGCCTTTTTTGTGTCTGTAATATGACGGTTTTGTGTAATAAGTATATGGATTTGACGTTTTTTTATCTTTTTTTCATCTTTTTATAAAAAACGCATGAAAAGGGTTGCACTAAATCTGTAGATCCTTAATATACGCCCTCGCTGACACGGACAAGCACTCAGAACAACGAGTCACAGTCCAACAAGAAGAAAAAACATCGTTTTGATTTTACTTTCTTG
>NZ_JBLIXL010000015.1:0-78167 GCF_047525455.1 Marinomonas phycocola | reverse complement strand
ATCGCCGATGGTAGTGTGGCATTCGCCATGTGAGAGTAGGTCGTCGTCAAGTTTCAATTAGAAAGCCCTGATAGGTGACCCTGTCAGGGTTTTTTTTGGTTCAGAGATTGAACGTCAATTGAATTTCAAGACAGTTCAGTACCGTCCCATAAAGTGTGTCCATTAGTGCTTTAAGTGCCTTCTTTCGCTGCTTGTAAGAACGCATTCAATTTACGAGAGATGGTTTTGTTTTTTGGGTAAGTGACGTACGATTTAAATTGATACGGTGTGTTTTCTACTTCTTGATGCTTTAATAATCCAAGATCGAGTTCTTCCTGTATTACGCACTTTGGTAAGAGGCCAATACCCATATTGGTTAGCAGGCAACGTTTTATAACTTCAACATTGCAAAATGTTTGTCTAGGACGTAAGAATGCTCTTTCTTGGGCAAAATGTCTCTCAGCAGCTATGCGGTAGCTGCAAGCTTCTTCTGTGGTAATTAATGTGCTTTTCTGTAATTCCGCTAAGGTTAATGCTGTATTTTTATGTCTATCCGGATGAGTGACATAAAGGACATCTTCATCGTAGAGTGCTAGGTTTTCCCATTCATGATCAATACTCTCACTTACTATTATTGCTGCATCGATCTCTCTGTTTCTTAGTGCTGTTTGATAATCGTAGGGCTCATGAATCAGGATAACCTCGACGCTTGGTGCAGAGCTTTGTAATGTATCTATTATGGATGGTAAGCGATAAATACACATAGAGCTGGGAGCGAAAATGGTTAACGTTCCATAGGCTTCTTTATAGCTTGATTGAGCTTGTATTTTTATGTCTTCTGCCAATTGATGAAATGCATAAAAACTGGGTAGCAGTTTTTCACCTGCATCGGTTAGCTTTACTCCTCTTCCTTTGGATTGAAATAGATCTGTGCCTAGCTCAAGTGAGAGTTCTTTTATTTGTTGTGAAATAGTCGATGGTGCAAGGAATGATTTTTCGGCGGCCTTTGCGATGCTTCCTAATTCCACAACGTAAAGCAAACTTCGAATTTGTTTTTGATTCATTCTTCGGTTTTCTCGATGTTATTGTTCAATATTTATCGCTTTTTATGTTGAGTCCATTAAATTAACATGTTTTCTTCTTCACTGTTATAGGGAAAAAGCGATGAATCTAAACATTGCCTACAAAAATTATTCTTCTTGGTCTTTGAGACCATGGATATTAATGAAAGAGTTCGACATTCCATTTACTGAGACATTGCTGCCATTTGCACATACTGATGCATTATCGGATTTTTCATCTGACAATGGTGTTCCGGCATTGGTGCCTATGCTTGAATCAGAGGGTATGGTTATTTGGGATTCTTTGGCCATCATGGAGTATCTGGCTGAATGTTACACGGATAAACCCCTTTGGCCTACAGATGCAAAATTAAGAGCAATGGCGCGCTCTGCGGCATTTGAAATGCACAGTGGCTTTTCTTCTCTTAGATCTCAATTCCCTATGAATTGCCGCAGTGTAAAGGTTGTTGAGCCATCAGAAAAGACAAAAAAAGACTTATCCCGATTGGCTGAGATTTGGTCTTTCTTCACGAATCAAGAGAAAAGCAGTGGTGAGTTTTTATGCGGAGATTTTAGCATTTTAGATGCGATGTACGCACCTGTAATGTGGCGTGTCACAGGTTATGGTTTATTTGTGTCTGATGAGTTTTCTAGCTGGAGTAAAGCCATGAGAGCATTACCCGCTATGGAAGAATGGTATCAAGACTCGCTAAAAGAAGAATGGACGATTCCTGAAACAGATAATGTGGTTTAATTTACTCAGGAAGAGGGCAGTCGTGTGAAGATTTAATTTGATCTAATACGACAGTCGATTTTATATGGCTAACACTTGTTATTGAAATGAGATGATCCATTAAGAAATCAGAAAACGCTTTTAAATTTGGGCTAATAACTCTCAGTAAATAATCCGCGTCACCAGTGACGGAATAACAGTCTAGGATAGTGGGTATCTTTTGAATTTCCTGATGGAAATGGCGTGCTGGGTTCTCCCCATGCTTTTCTAAGGTAACACTGACAAACGCTGTGACGTTGAATCCGAGCTGATCAATATCAAGTTGTGTAAAAAAACCTTTAATCAAGCCGCTTTGCTCTAAGCGCTGTAATCTTCTTGAACATTGAGAAGGAGACAAATTAATCATCTCAGATAGTGCGACATTGGATAGCCGAGCATTTTTTTGCAATGCTTTAAGGAGTTTTAAATCGTAATTGTCTAAATCCAATAGCATATTGATCTCTTTTTCTCTTATTTGTAATGATCTACTAGATGATAAAAATAAACCTATCTGAGTTAATCTGCAATATAAATGCAACTTTTATAGATAAAATGTATTTTTCGTGCGCATTTTTGACGTTTTTCCTGTGAGTTCGCACGGTAATATTTGTCTCTACTTCTTATAATAAAGTAATGCTGAAGTGGTAGAGAAGGTTTAAGTATCTCCATAAGCGATGTGTTTTTTAAATACAATTAATATAAGAATGATGGAGACGCTACATGAGTAAAGTATCCCTAATTACTGATTTAAACCCAATGGGGACAGATGGTTTTGAGTTTGTGGAATACACGGCCGAAAATGCGAAACAATTAGAAGATTTGTTTCTTTCGTTAGGATTTACGCCTGTTGCTAAACATAAGTCTAAGCAAGTTACTCTATACCGTCAGGGTGAAGTCAATTTTATTATTAATCATGAGCCTGATAGTTTTGCTCAGCGTTTTGCTCAAGCGCATGGACCAAGTGTATGTGCTATGGCGTTTCGAGTGGAAGATGCCGCATATGCTTATAAAAGAGCCATTGAGTTGGGAGCAACGCCTGCAAGCAATCAAATAGGCCCAATGGAGCTAAATATTCCTGTTATTGAGGGTATTGGTGGTAGTTTAATTTATCTAGTTGATCGATATGGTGATAAAGGCTCGATCTACGATATCGATTTCGAACCATGTGATGAGAATAATATGCATCCCGTTGGTGCTGGAATGTCGTATATTGATCATCTTACTCATAATGTTATGCGTGGTAATATGGACGTGTGGGCCGATTTCTATAATAAGTTGTTTAATTTCCAAGAAATTCGTTACTTTGATATTGAAGGTAAATTAACTGGTTTGAAATCAAAAGCAATGACAAGTCCTTGTGGAAAACTTCGTATCCCAATTAATGAATCTGCGGATGATAAAAGCCAAATTGAAGAGTACCTGACTGAATATAAAGGTGAAGGTATTCAACATATTGCGATGGGCTGTGATGATATTTTTAAAACAGTTGAAAACTTGCGAAAAATTGGTGTTTCGTTTCTTACTCCACCACCTGACACCTACTATGAAATGTTGGAAGAGCGTTTACCCGGCCATGGAGAAAACGTTGAGCGTATGAAAAAGAATGCCATTCTTATGGACGGTGCACCGACTGAAGACGGAGGGCGCTTACTGCAAATTTTCACTGAAACGGTGATTGGTCCAATTTTCTTTGAGCTAATTCAGCGTAAAGGTGATGAAGGGTTTGGAGAAGGCAATTTCAGAGCACTTTTTGAAAGTATGGAAAGAGATCAAGTAAGACGTGGTGTTCTTAGCGAGTAATTGTATATTGAATGAAGTGAGGGCTTGAATCCAATAAGTTCTTAATTAAAAACGGGAGCAACCTTTCTGGTTTGCTCCCGTTTTGCTTTTAACTATGATCTACACGAGCAGACTAATTAGGTAGGTTGTTCTTTAACCATTCAATTGCTTCTTGGTAAGGCTCGGGTAATTGAGCATCCAGTTCAGTTAGCGCTGTGCTTAGCTTGCTAATGTCACCAGAACACATGTTGATGTGGCCAACCTTTCTGCCAGATCTAACCGATTTTTTATACCAATACAGCTCTAAGCCCTCAGTAGAAAGCCAATTGTAATTAACCGGCACACCAATTAAGTTCACCATCATACTGGTGTTTTTAACGTCAGCTTTTGTTAACGGCAAACCCGCTACAGCGCGTATGTGGTTTTCGAACTGGCTAATACTTGCGCCTGCTTGTGTCCAATGGCCGCTGTTATGTACTCTAGGCGCTAACTCATTAATGAGTAGATCATCGCCTAAACGGAAACATTCCATTGCCATAACACCTACATAATCAAGCGCATCCATGAGTTTACTTAACATGGCTTCTGCTTTTGATTGTAAGTGAGTTAGTCTTTCTAAAGGTGCAATAGAGGCGTATAAAATACCATTAATATGCAGGTTTAATGTAAGAGGGTAAAAGTAGCTTGCTCCATTTTTCCCACGTACACCGACCAGAGACACTTCTTCATCAAAGTTGATCGCTTGTTCTGCTATAGCGAGGCCTTTCCATTCTTCCGGTATTTGAGTGTTTTCACTTTCCTTAAGCCAAAACTGACCTTTACCATCATAGCCACCGCGTCGGCGTTTTAATAAAACCCGTTCTCCAAGTGTTTGATAGCAGTGCTTACTGTTAGAATCTTGTTCAATTGAAAACCAAGGTGCTGTTGCAAGATCCAGTTTGTCTAACCATTGTTTTTGGGTGAGGCGATCCGCCAGTTGAGGAAAAGTGCTTAGATTTACAAAATTAGGGTGTGTTGCTAGCTGTTCTGTGGCTTTTGTTAATGGCCACTCTTCGCGTTCAGCCGTCACTACATCGTTAGGAGATAACGGTAGAATATCATTTGACTCAATGTCTATAGGACGAACATCAAGACCTAAAGGCGTTGCGGCCTGTTTTAGCATTGCACCAAGTTGACCAGAGCCAAGAACCCAAATAGTAGACATTTAAACCTCTCTTGGGTCAGGTTGTGATAAAACTGTTTCCGTTTGTTGTTGACGGAATGTTTCAATTCTTGTTGCCAGCTCAGGGTCTTCGTTCGCTAGGATTTGGCATGCTAATAGCCCTGCGTTAAATGCGCCTGCGGTACCGATTGCTAATGTTCCTACCGCAACACCTTTTGGCATTTGAGCGATAGATAATAGGCTGTCCATTCCGTTTAATGCTTTACTTTGTACTGGCACACCGAGTACAGGAAGTCGTGTGTGGGCTGCAACCATGCCCGGTAAGTGTGCTGCACCACCTGCTCCACCAATAATAACTTTAAATCCACGCTCCACTGCTTGTTCAGAAAACTCGGCCAGTTTGACTGGAGTACGATGCGCAGAAACGACTTCAACATGATAAGGAACTTGCAGTAGATCCATAACTTCGGCGGCGAATTCCATTGTAGCCCAATCGCTTTTCGAACCCATAATAAGGGCAACTTTTGCTTGCACAGTTGTACTCCTGTCAGTCAATTATTTAGTACTTTGTTAAAAATGAAGTTCAACAAAGATCTCAAATGGCGTTGATTTTAGCTACTTTGAATAAGGCGGTAAAATAGCGAAAAAGTTATCGCGCTAAATATAGCGGATTATGGCGCTTGGAGCGAGTCAAACGAAGGGTAGGTGAGGGGTTTCACAAAAAAAGCGACTAATTTAAAGTCGCTCTTTGAGGTAGGCGTCATAATCAGGGATTAAACGCTCATAGGATTCATTAAATAGGTTTGATGAAATCAAAAAATTCGCAGAAGCGACGCTGCAAGCAATCGGAATATTCCAAACCGCAGCGACTCTTAATAATGCTTTAATATCTGGATCGTGAGGCATTGGCTCAAAAGGATCCCAGAAGAAAATTAGAACATCAATTTCCCCTTCGGCGATGAGGCCGCCAAGTTGTTGGTCTCCGCCTAATGGGCCACTCATCAATGCCTTTACAGGTACATTGAGCTGTTTATGCAAAAGATTCCCAGTTGTCCCTGTCGCCATAAGGTCATGCTTAATAAGTTGCTCTTTATGTATCTGAGCCCATTGAGTGAGCTCCAATTTCATATTGTCATGAGCAACTAAAGCGATGCGTTTTTTAGCGGGTGAGGTTATGACTTTCTTTTGCATATACGATTCCAGCTTAATGTAGGATCTTAGTGAACGTCACCAATGCGAACGACTTTCATGGCATTTGTTGAACCTAAGCTTACCAAATGATCTCCTTTAGTTAAAATAACTAAATCGCCATCTTCTAAAACGCCTAATGCTTTAACGGCATCTGTTAGGCCTTGGTTCAAACTGTCTTTATCAAACTCCTTAGAAGGGAAAGAGACTGGTGTTACACCACGGTAAAGGGCGGTTTTGTTTAGTGCTTCTTTGTTGGGGGACAAAGCATAGATAGGTAGACCTGAGCTAATACGAGACATTAGAAGAGGCGTCGTACCAGACTCAGTTAAACTGATAATGGCTTTTACACCTTCTAAATGGTTTGCTGCGTACATTGCTGACATGGCAATGGCTTCATCAACATCGGTAAATTTAACATCAATACGGTGCTTAGAACGTTTGATTGCAGGCTGTTTTTCGGCACCTTTACACACTCGAACCATAGTGTGAATAACTTCTTCTGGATAATCGCCCGCTGCTGTCTCAGCTGAAAGCATGACGGCATCAGTACCGTCTAACACTGCATTGGCAACATCAAATACTTCAGCACGAGTTGGCATCGCGCTTGTGATCATTGTTTCCATCATTTGAGTGGCAGTAATTACAGGGCGATTTAGTTGGCGGCAACGTTTAATCATGTGCTTCTGTACGCCAATTAGCTCTGCGTCACCGATTTCAACGCCTAAGTCTCCGCGCGCAACCATAACTGCATCAGAAGCAATGATAATGGCATCCAACGTTTCGTTATCAGCAACCGCTTCTGCACGTTCTACTTTGGAGACGATACCTGCTTTAGAGCCTGCAGCACGAGCAAGTGTACGAGCTTCTTCAATATCTGCGGCAGAACGAGGGAATGAAACCGCAAGGTAATCTGCATTAAGTGCGGCGGCGGTTAAAATGTCTTCTTTGTCTTTGTCGGTTAGTGCCGCAGCTGATAAGCCACCACCTTGACGGTTAATGCCTTTATTGTTTGATAGGGGGCCACCAACAATTACTTTTGTAATGACTTCCATGCCTTTTACGTCAAGTACTTCAAGTACAATACGGCCATCATCCAGTAATAAAATATTACCGGGTTCTGAATCTGCTGCTAGTTGAGGGTAATCAATACCAACGCGAGTTTCGTCGCCTGCGTTTTTGTCAAAATCAACATCTAAGATGAAAGTAGCGCCATCCTTTAATTGTACTTTTGTATCTTTAAAACGAGCAATACGAATTTTAGGACCTTGAAGGTCGCCTAAAATCGCAACGTGTTTGTCATGTTTTGCTGCCATTTCGCGGACAACGTTTGCACGGTTTATGTGATCTTCTGGTTGACCGTGTGAGAAGTTTAAGCGAAATACATTAGCACCCGCTAAAATTAACTTTTCAATCATTTCAGGGGAGCTGGAAGCTGGGCCAAGAGTAGCAACAATTTTTGTTCTGCGATTCATGATAAATACCGATCGTTTTAGATAAAAATGAAATACAAGAAGTTAAAAGCAACTAAGGCTGCATGAGCAGCCTTAGAGCAGAATGGTTATTTTGCATTCATTAATGCAATGGTGTTATCTAACATGCGGTTAGAAAAGCCCCATTCATTGTCGTACCAAGACATTACTTTTACTAATTTTCCTTGAACACGAGTTTGGGTCGCATCGAAGTTAGACGTAAATGTGCTGTGGTTAAAGTCGCTTGATACTAACGGTTCTTTATTTACACATAATACTTCAGCTAATACAGGGTCTTTTGTAATGGCATTTTCAATAATTTGATTCACTTCCTCAACGGTTGTCTCACGTGGAGCAAGAAAAGACAAGTCTACTAAAGAAACGTTGATAGTAGGAACTCGTACTGCCATACCATCAAACTTACCTGCTAATTCTGGCACTACCAAACCAACAGCGGCGGCTGCACCTGTTTGCGTTGGGATCATATTCATCGCTGCTGCACGAGCACGATATAGATCAGTATGATACACGTCTGATAAGCGTTGATCATTTGTGTAAGCATGGATGGTTGTCATTAAGCCGCTTTCAATGCCTAGAGCATCGTTTAGTGGTTTGGCAATTGGAGCCAAGCAGTTAGTAGTGCACGATGCATTAGAAATAACTGTCATGTCAGACGTCAGAACATTTTGGTTCACACCATAAACAACGGTCGCATCAACTTGCTTGCCAGGAGCAGAAATAATAACTTTCTTTGCACCCGCTGTAATGTGTGCACCAGCGGTTTCTTTTGTTGTAAAGAAGCCAGTACACTCATAAACAACATCAATGCCTAAATCTGCCCAAGGGAGTTTTGATGGGTCTCGTTCAGAAAGAATATTGATTTTATCTTCATTAATATAAAGAGCATCAGTATCGAAGTTTACATCGGCGTTAAAGCGGCCATGAACAGTATCGTATTTTGTTAGGTGAGCATTGATTTTTGCATCGCCAAGATCATTAATGGCAACAACTTGAATCTGCTCTCTTTTGCCAGATTCGTATAGTGCTCTCAGAACGTTACGACCAATTCGACCATAACCATTTATCGCTACCTTAATAGTCATACCTACCTCTTTAAATTAAGTGAAATTTTAAAATTAACTTTTGATTAACATGCCATTCACAAACTACGTCAATAATGATGTAAAAATACTACAAAAAGTGCGCTTTAATCAACACGTATTCCTTTTTTGAGCATGCTATTGGCTAGTAAAAAAGCGCTTTTTTCTGTTTGTGCATGTAATTGTAGAGAAATGATACATGAAAAATGCAAGGTAAGGAGGCTGAGCAATTAAACAAGAAGAAAAAGCACAACTTATGTAGTTTTATTACGTGTTTGTTTTGCTTTTCTCTGGTTTTTGACGTTTTTGTAAGGTAAAATGTTGTAATATTACATAATTTAATAGCTTGTTATCTCTTAAAGAGCTTCTTCGGAGTGATCAATGAATCCTACGGTTATAAGTGTTACAAAAAAGATTGTTGAACGTAGCACAGTCTTACGTACTCAGTATGTAAAAGATATGGAAAAAGCTCAACAACTTGGCCCACACCGAGGTGCATTATCATGTGGTAATTTGGCCCATGGTTTTGCTGCTTGTAGTCCTACGGATAAGCAGAAACTGACATTGTTAGATGAAGCAAATATTGGCATTGTTTCCTCTTACAATGACATGCTGTCAGCGCATCAACCGTATGAGTCTTATCCAGATAAAATTCGTCGAGCTGTGCATGCTGTCGGTTCAATCGCTCAGTTTGCTGGTGGTGTGCCTGCTATGTGCGATGGTGTGACGCAAGGTCAAGATGGGATGGAGTTGAGTTTATTCAGTCGTGACAACATTGCTCAAGGCGCAGCGATTGCCCTTTCCCATAATATGTTTGATGCCGCTGTGTTTTTAGGTATTTGTGACAAAATTGTACCTGGTCTATTAATCGCTGCTTTACGTTTTGGCCACTTGCCAAGCTTATTTATTCCATCTGGTCCTATGAGCTCTGGTATTAGTAATGCAAAAAAAGCGGCTGTTCGACAACGATTTGCACAAGGCCAAGCGACGAGAGATGAATTGCTAGAAGCTGAATCATCATCTTATCACAGTGCAGGTACCTGTACCTTTTATGGCACAGCTAACTCGAATCAGCTGTTAGTTGAGTTAATGGGATTGCAGCTTCCTGGTTCTTCTTTTGTCAGTCCAGACACGCCTTTAAGGGAAGCGCTTACTGAATACGCTGCTCAGTTATCGACAAAAATTACAGCGATTGGTCCCGACTACCGTCCTTTATATAAAATTGTGGATGAAAAAAGCATTGTGAATGCGATTGTTGGTTTGTTGGCAACGGGGGGGTCTACCAATCACACTATGCATATTATTGCGTTTGCGAGAGCGGCGGGCATTGTTGTTACGTGGGATGATTTTTCAGAATTAAGCAAGGTTGTTCCTTCATTGACAAAAATGTATCCGAATGGCCAAGCTGATATTAATCATTTTCATGCTGCTGGTGGTATGGGCTTTTTAGTGAAGCAACTGCTTAAAGGTGGTTTGGTGCACGAAGATGTTAATACAATCGTTGGTCATGGGTTGCAGCATTATGTAAAAGAACCTTTCTTGGAAAATGGCCAATTGGTTTGGAAGAATGGCACCGATGAAAGTTTGAACCTAGACGTTGTTCGGCCTATTCATGATCCTTTCAGTCCAGAAGGTGGGTTGTCTCTATTAAAAGGCAATTTAGGACGTGCTGTTATTAAAGTATCTGCGGTTAAGCCTGAGCATCGTGTTATTGAGGCGCCTGCGGTTGTATTCCATGATCAAAATGCGCTTGCAGATGCTATTTCTAACGGGTCATTGAAAAAAGACTGTGTCGCAGTCGTTCGATTCCAAGGGCCTAAAGCGGTAGGTATGCCAGAGCTGCATAAATTGACACCGTATTTAGGCAATTTACAGGATCAAGGATATAAGGTTGCTTTAGTGACTGATGGTCGTATGTCTGGAGCTTCAGGAAAAGTGCCAGCGGCGATTCATTTAACACCAGAAGCAATTGAGGGTGGCTTAATAGCAAAAATTCAAGATGGCGACATCGTTCGGGTAGATTCTTCAACTGGGGAGCTGGCGTTGCTTGTGTCAGCCGAAGAGTTGGCTGCTAGAGCATTGGTGGCTAATGATGTGAGTTCTTCTTCTCAAGGGATGGGGAGAGAGTTATTTGCAGCACAACGAAAATTAGTAAGTGGAGCAGAGCAAGGTGCATCTAGCTTGTTTCAAGATGATTTCCTCTGACGACTGACTTGAGTCTGGTTTAATTTAACCAGCTTATATTCAGTGCGGGTGTTTGGGGAGCTTTTTAGCTCCCCCTTTTTTCGATTCTTTTTAAGCGATTTCTCACTGCTTATGTTCTTTTTATTCTTTAGGAAGGCGAGTGTCTTGAACGCTCAGTTTTAATTTCTTGAGATGGGCGTTAAATTCGGGGCCTCGTTTTAAAAGAACACCAGTGGCAAGTGCATCTATCAAGGTTAAATACACGATACGCGAACTCATCGGGGTGTATATGTCCGTATCTTCGGTTTCTTCAATCGGTAGGATGATTGAGCAATGCTCTGTTAATGGCGAGTTTGGATTGGTTATTCCTATTACGGTCGCCCCTGCGTCCCTTGCCACTCGGGCAGTTTCAATAAGAGGCAGTGTTCTTCCCGTATAGGAAATCACCACCACAGCGTCTCCCGGGTGAGTGCCAGCTGCCGCCATTCTTTGTACTAATATGTCAGTGTAAGCAACAACGGGCATGTTAAGTCGAAAGAATTTATGGTGAGCGTCTTGAGCAACAGGCCCTGATGCCCCTAAACCGTAAAACTCAATGCGTCTTGCTTGTGCCAATACATCAACGGCCCGACTGATTAACGCCTCAGGGAGTATCAACTGAGCACGCGTTAAATCATTTTTAGCGGCTTCAAATATTTTATGAGTGACCGCACCAGGAGCATCATCCGGTTCAACATTTAAGTTGACATAAGGCGTACCCGTCGCAAGACTTTGAGCTAAAGCAACTTTGAAATCTGGAAATCCACTGCCGATTAAGCTACGGCAGAAGCGATTTACAGTTGGTTCACTGACTTCTGCTTTGGCTGCGAGTTTGGCAATACTAGAATGTATTGCGGATTTTGGGTCTGCCAAAATGGCTTCTGCCACTTTTTTCTCAGATTTGCTTAATGTATTTAAGTTTTCTTGGATCTTTCGAATTATGTCGTCATGTTTAATCATTTTTGTTCTTCGAGTCTATGTTTTGACTAATGAATGGCTGTTATCATTTTGACAGTCACATTGATATCTGGCAATAAAAGGATTACAAATGAGGGAAATATTCAACAATTTAACGCCAATTACCCATTTACTGACACCCATTTCTGAATTAATACTTGATAAAGTAGATGGCGGCTTTTCCAATAAAACATATGTCGCAAAACGGGACGATGTTCCATATTTCATCATTAGAGTTCCCTGCTTAGATAAAGACCGTTTTTTAATTAATCGAGAGTATGAAAAAGAAATCTTACCTATTGTCACGGAACTAGGGCTTTCACCTCGTGTTGTGCATTTGAATCACGAAGGATTTATGGTCAGTCAATTTGTTCCTCAGATTGCATTTCCTTGGGATGTAAAGCACACAACAAAAGACATTAAGCGTCTAGCAGAAAGTTTTAAGGCCATACATCAGTTAAATATTTCAGGAAAGCTCTATAAATTGGATGTTGTTATAAAACATTATCTTGATGAAATACGCTTGCACCCAAACCTTGATGTGTCATTGATAAAGCAGTGTGAATTCTTCGAACGAATAACCAAACGCTTGTATTCCAATATACCCAATTTCACTCCATGCACATGCCATAATGATTTAAATCCACAAAACTGTTTGGCAAACGAGGAGAAGTTTTGGGTAATTGATTGGGAGTATTCAGGTTTAGGTGACCCGTTATTCGATTTGGCTGTGGTTAAATCATCTCATAATTTAACATCTAACCAGACTGCACTGTTAATTACCGAGTACAATCAGGATTTACCGCTAAAGCAAACACTGGATACTCTGGAGTATTATCATGCTTTGTATTTGGTTCGTGAAATGGTGTGGATGTTATTAAAGTTTTTGATTGGAAATGATGGTACGGAAGACCTCAATTATTATTATATTTTTGCAACTATGTTAGGTGATAAATTAAGCTTTTTAGATATGGGAGTGAGTGATGAATTTGCAGTCTTTACCAAATGATTGGAAAAATTCTCTAGAAAAAGTGATCGATTTAACGTCATTAGATCCTTTGTTTGAATTTTTACACGTCCGTAAAGAAGATGGGGCTGTTATTTATCCTCAGGCTGAGGACTGCTTTTCTGCTTTTCGTTGGACTTCATTTAAAGACGTAAAAGTGGTTGTTTTAGGACAGGATCCATATCACGGCCCTAATCAAGCTCATGGGCTGTCTTTTTCTGTTTTGCCGGGAGTGAAAATACCACCGTCGTTGGTTAATATTTATAAAGAGCTAACCAGTGATCTAGACATTGACCCCGTTAATCACGGTTGTTTAATTCCTTGGGCCCAGCAAGGGGTGTTGTTGCTAAACAGTGTACTGACAGTAGAAGCAGGCAATCCTAACTCCCACAAAGGAAAAGGTTGGGAAACATTTACAGATGCCATCATTGAACTTATTAATGAATATCATGAACATGTGGTGTTTATTTTATGGGGCGGCTACGCCCAAAAGAAAGGCAAAAAAATAGACCGTCAAAAACACCTTGTACTTGAGTCTGTGCATCCATCGCCTTTATCCGTATATCGAGGCTTTTTTGGATGTAAGCACTTCTCTCAAACGAATGCGTATTTGAAGCGTCACCACAATGTAGAGATAAATTGGCAGCTTACAAATGATGCAGTTTGAATGATATCGCCTAGTTATTTGACGATTTTTTGCATTATTCTAAATCATAAGGTAGATCGTGCAATGTAAGCGCCTCGTCACTGATAAACAAAGGTGACTCTGAATCACTTATGTTTATTATGGCCAGAATCAGAGTTGTGTTGTTTAGCTTGGTTTGTTGAACAATATCACCAACATTTTTACCGTCGCTGTTGGTGATGGCCGTGGTTTTTTCGTTGATGGTGTTGTTGATCGAGCCAATGTATAAACGTTTTTTAGTTTTCCCTCTGTATTGAACACGGGCAACGATTTCTTGCCCTGTGTAACACCCTTTTTTGAAACTGATACCATTGGTAAATTGCATATTGAGCATTTGCGGTAAAAACTGCTCACTATTTGCAAGTGTAATTAAGGGTTCCGCAGCCAGTAGTGATAAAGCATCTGTTGATACATTGTTCTCAAGAGGTTCGTATTTTTGTTCGTTCTGCGGTGAGATACATAACACGTGTTGAATAGGGAATGGACTGATCTGAATGGAATAGTTTGCTTGATCACGCAATACTGCTTTATTCTCTTGCTCAGTAAAAACAAGGTCTGAGGCTGGATAAAAGAACTGATTCTCAAGATGGTAGTTATCAGACACATCAGACAATGTCGTTTTGAAAAAAACAGCAAACCTTTTTAAATGTTGCAGCGTTTTATCAAGTAGATCGTGTTGCATAATCATCAAAATCGAATCGTTTGCTTTCACTAGATAGAAATTAGTGATGACTTGCCCTTTTAGGTTACAAACTGCGCCAGTCAATGCATTGTCATCCGTAAGCTTGGTTAGATCGGCTGTAATTTGCCCCTGTAAAAACTTACTGGAATCTGCCCCGTCAAACGCCAATACACCTAAGTTGTTTTCTTGTGAATGAATAGGGAAAGAAAAGTGCTGCTGAGTAGAAGAAAACAAGTTATTCATATTGAGTAATATTACCTTGTAGGGCTCAAAGATAGGAACGTATCGAATCCTATAATGTTGGTGCCATAATTTGGAAATTCAATATTCTTATTGGATAAAAGGCGTAATTTTCGTGACGCCGAAAAGGTGTGCCGATAGGAAATGGGGAAAGTCTTCTCTAATTGTTTTCTTGGAGTGTGAGCAGGGGCTATAATGAACGTGTTTTTATTGGCGGTCTTTTTGAGGTGTTGCAATGAGTGAAGTATCAGATTCAACGGAATTTAAGCGTTTGAAATGGCATTGCCGTAGAGGTATGTTAGAGTTGGATTTGTTGCTGGAGCCTTTCTTAGACGATGTTTATGAAACATTAACCGATGAAGAAAAGCGGTGTTTTTATAAGCTCATTGAATGCGAAGATCAAGATATGTTTGTCTGGTTTATGCAAAAGGAAATCCCTACAGACCCCGAACTTGCTCTCATTGTGAAGTTGATTGTTGACCGTGTTCAGCCTGAAAACTACAACGCTTAAACCTTCTTTCCTTTGCTTATTTACAGCACTGTTGCCGATATGGGGAACGGTGCTGTATGTCAGTACGTGGTTGTTACCTGATCATGTGTTCTGGTCTGTGTTTGGCTTTTTTCTTCTTATCAGTATTTTTTATATTAAATGGTGTTGGCTTGCATCCGTTGTTGCCATTGGTTTAGATGCGGATGGTGCTTATGTTCTCGTTGGAAACGCTTTAGATAAGCATCGTCTGTATTTTGAGCAGTATGGAAACCTGTGTTTGCATGCATGGTATGACAAGAAAAAAGACGTCACTTCTCTAGAAACTCCGATTAATGTTGAGGCTTTGTCTGCTGATCAAACGGCGCCTACTACCTTAAAATACGTGAAAAAAGTCATTAAAGAGTACTTCCCCTTAGGTCGTAAGCGTCTCTTAATTGCCAGAGACTCCTTGCCTTTAACAGAATATCGAACGCTGCAATCGTTTGCCGCTCGAGAAGTCCGGTTGAAGATGCATAAGGCTCATGATTAGGTCTTATTTATTTCTTGTCGGGCGTTAATATAGTGGGTTCGGGTGTTTCACTGGTTTTTGGATAATCGAGTGTGAAGTGAAGGCCGCGGCTTTCTTTGCGAACCATGGCAGATTGAATGATAAGGTCAGCTACGTTGGCTAAATTGCGTAGTTCGATTAAATCACTACTAATCTTATAGTTACTGTAAAACTCATCGATTTCAGACAGTAATAAATCCACTCTATGTTTCGCCCTTAGTAAGCGGTTATTGGTTCTAACAATACCCACGTAATCCCACATAAATTGACGCAACTCCTGCCAATTATGCGCAATTACAACATCTTCATCTGAGTCTGTGACTTGACTGTCGTCCCATTCAGGAATCTCGAAAGGCGGTTTAGGTGATACGGGGTTAGAAAGCATGTGTTGAGCGGCAGAACGAGCATAGACAATGCATTCTAATAGAGAGTTGCTTGCTAAGCGATTGGCACCATGGAGGCCAGTATAGGATGTCTCCCCAATGGCATACAAATGTTTTAAATCTGTATGACCGAATTTATTGACGACCACGCCCCCACAAGTATAGTGGGCCGCAGGGACCACAGGAATGGGTTCTTTAGTCATGTCGTAGCCGTATTTTAAGCATTGCTCATAAATAGTGGGGAAATGTTTTGTTATAAATTTCGTGCCTTTGTGTGAAATATCTAATAAGACATGATCAATCCCTAGGCGTTTCATTTCGTGGTCAATTGCTCTAGCGACAATGTCTCTTGGGGCCAGCTCCTCTCTGGCATCAAACTTTGCCATAAAGGCACTGCCATCGGGTAAGAGTAATTTACCACCTTCTCCGCGAACGGCTTCAGAGACCAAAAAGGTTTTTGCTTTTGCATCGTATAGGCACGTTGGATGAAATTGATTGAACTCAAGGTTCGCTACCCGACAGCCAGCCCTCCATGCCATCGCGATTCCATCCCCGGATGCAGTATCTGGGTTGCTTGTATAAAGGTACACTTTACTGGCTCCGCCTGTTGCTAAGGCGATTCGACCTGCGCTGAACGCATCAACGTCTTCTGTTGTTAGGTTAAGCGCATAAATGCCTAGAGCACGATTGTCTCCATCCACCTTCAGCTTTTCTGAAGTGATCACATCAATCGCGACGCGATCAGGGAAAAAATCAATGTTTGGGTGTTTCGTTGCATTGTGTATCAAGGCCGAAGAGATGGCTTGGCCTGTTGCATCTGCGGCATGGATAATACGTCGATGACTGTGGCCGCCTTCTTTTGTTAAATGATAAGAGTTGCCTTCATTCGAGCGAGTGAAAGGAACCCCTTGGTCTATGAGCCAATCAATGCTTTCTTTTGAATGTTCCACAGTGAAGCGAATGGCATCTGGATCACCTAAGTAAGCGCCAGCCGTAATGGTATCTTCAATATGAGATTCAACGGTGTCTTTTTCAGAAAGCACCGCTGCAACACCACCTTGAGCATATAAGGTAGAGCCTTCTCGAATATCCCCTTTGGTCAGCATGGCAACTTTATGGGTTTTAGCAAGTTCAAGTGCGAGGGTTAAACCTGCGGCACCGGCACCAATAATTAGAATATCGTAGTGATATTGTTGGCTCATATGATTGTTCTTGGTCATCATGAAAAGATTAATGGTACTATTGTTGTATGGGATTAGTGAATACTTTATCTGATTGAATAACCACCAAAGTTAAGGGAAAGAGCATAAAATCTGTGCTTTTAGTGATTTCAATTACTCTTATCACGAGAATCAAGTTAAAGAAAGTCTGAACTAGTTTGTTTTTCCAGTGTCTATCTTTGTTATGGAATAAGAAGGTTGACATCGTTGTTATTAGACCGAGGTTGTTATGCCGCAAGGTTCGCCTTCTGATCAAGAATTGGTTGAAAGAGTTCAAAAAGGGGATAAACGAGCATTTGACCTATTGGTATTAAAGTATCAATACAAGGTTTGTGGCCTCATTAGTCGCTATGTAAACGACCAACACGAAGTTATGGATGTGGCACAAGAGAGCTTCATTAAAGCGTATCGTGCCATCCACACTTTTAGAGGCGACAGTGCTTTTTACACTTGGCTTTACCGTATTGCGGTAAATACATCAAAGAACTATTTAATAAGTCGATCTCGTAGACCGTCTGGTAGTGATGTTGAGTTAGATAATGATGACTCTTTTTCTGTGTACGAGCAGTTGTCCGATGTGGCTTCTCCCGATGCAAATTTAAATCGAAATCGGTTAGAAGAGGCTATTTATAGTGTAATTAAAACGTTACCAGAAGAGTTGAAATCGGCCATTACATTAAGAGAATTTGATGGAATGAACTATGAAGAAATCGCACAAGTAATGAATTGCCCTGTAGGTACGGTTCGCTCGCGTATATTTAGAGCGAGGGAAGCGATCGAACTGCATATTCGTCCCTATTTGGACGGAGGAGAGTGATATGAATAAATCAAAAAAAACGTTACATGATAAGAGTGTAGCGCAATGCGTATCGGATTTTATCGATGATCGTATATCGAGTGACGATTTAAATTTCCTGTTGTCGCAAGAGGATGAAGAATGGAAAGCTACTCTTAATGCGTATGCGGCGACTCAGAAAGCGTTGAGCAGTTCTGAGCCCATGGTAGATTTTTCTCAATTCGATTTATTGAGTCGAGTTAGGGAAGGGATAGACGGGATTGAGCCTGATCAACTTCCAGACCAATCGAATGCCGAACCCGCTAATGTCGTGGATTTGTTAGCTAGAAAAGCTGAGTTAAATGACACTGACTCGGCTAATTTAGGCAGCTCGTTATCCAGTGCTTCGTTATCACACGACTCGTTAGTAAATAAAGAGCAGAGAAAAAATAACATTATTTCTGTTAAAACCTTTGCGATGGTGGCAAGCGTTGCCTTTGTTGTTGTATTAGGTGGACAATTATTTCTTTCACAAGACAGTGGTTTTGCTAGTGGTGAAGGGGGTTCTGTAGAGACGGTTGCAAGCTTGGATCAAACGCATTCTATATTAGATAACCCTCAAGATATTAAAACACTGAGTTTAGATGTTCATAATGATCGTTTGCAGAGTTATTTAAGACAGCATGCTGAGCAGTCTGCGATGGCGACGAATCAAGGAATGATATCAATGGCACGCATCGTGAGCTTTTCTGTTGAAAATGATGATCAATAGGTGATTGCATTGAAAAAAATCGTTCTTAGCTTACTGATTGGTTTTGTTGTGAATGTCGCCTATGCTGCCTCAGATAGTAGTGCAGGTTTGGCGCGTTTGTCTAATATGGTGCAATCCTTTTCAGCATTAAGCTATCAAGGCATATTTGTTCGTTCACAAGGTGTGGAAATGAACAGTATGAGAATTTTACATGATGTTATTGACGGCTCAGAATACGAACGTTTGGTGGATCTTGATGGGGATAAAATTGAGGTTATTCGTGTCGATGACAGTGTAATCTGTGTGTACCCTGATATTTCCTTTGCTAATACTGCCGATCCAGTAACCGCGCCACTTAGGCAGTTTAAAGAGTTGAATGGTGAGCGTTTATTAGAAGGTTATACATTTGAATTGTCTGATACAACAGAGGTGATTGCTGGAAGGCATACACATAAACTGTCTTTGGTTCCTAAAGATAATTATCGGTTTGGGCATGATTTTTGGCTTGATTCTGAAAACGATTTTCTATTAAAGCACGATACGTTAAACCTACAAGGTGATGTGATTGATCGAGTTCAATTCACGGATATAAGCTTTACTCCAAATTTGACAAAAACAGACTTTGTTCCACGTTTGGGCACATATTCTCGTCATATTGTTGACGTTAAGCCTAAAATGACGGACAACAAATGGCGTTTTGATTGGTTACCTGATGGGTTTGCTCCTGTTTGGCGTGATGCTCGGGTATTAAATGAAAAAACAGCCATGCTACTTCTTTCTGATGGCATTACGTCTATTTCCGTGTTTGTTGAGCCAACCGATATTGAAACGGCTTACTCTGTTATGGAGATGGGGTCAACGACAGTAGGTGAAGTCTCTAGAGCGTTGCAAACGGATATCCTAAGATTAACAATCGTTGGTGAGGTGCCAGAAAAAACGGTTGAAAAAATGCTGATGTCTTTTTTACCTAGGACTGCATTATGATAGAAGAAAATGGTCGAGTGTTGTCGATTAGCAATGGTTTTGCTGAAGTGGAGACTATTCGAACGAGCAGTTGCACAGCATGTCGTGCTCGTCATGCCTGCGGACATCATGCTGTTACCCAGATGTCCTCATCCAATAAAATGAGGATGAATACCATGTGCGACTTAGACGTTGTAGTAGGGCAAGAAGTGGTTATAGGCGTGCCGGAAGATACGTTACTTAAAGCATCTATATGGATGTATTTTGTACCATTAGTTGGTCTTGTTGTGGGTGCAACTTTTCCTAGTCTAATTAGTGATGACCCCATGTTACCTGTAATGGGGGCTTTATTAGGGTTCTCTGGTGGTTTCTTTTTTGCTAGAAGCAAAGCGGAGAAAGAGTCGGGTAATCCTGATTTTATGCCGAGAGTACTGCGTGTAAAGACAGTGGAAAGATTGCAAATTTCCATTTATCAACACCCTTGATATCCTTGTCTTTGCTACTATAAATTATGCAAAGTCGAGAGCCAGATGATGACGAGCAAATGTTCTTTTTTAAAGGCAAATTTGAGTATTCTCGACGTATTCTCTTTTTACTATTTCAGTACTGTTAGATTTTTGGTACACCAAAGGAGACCAATCAATGAACAGAATGCTTAAACAAACCAGTATCATGCTTGCCAGTTTCTTCATGTTTTTTTCTGTTACGGCATCCGCAGTTGAGTTACCCGATTTTACCGAACTTGTCGAAATTGCTTCTCCAGCCGTGGTAAACATTAGTACAGAGCAAACCCCAAGCAAAAACTCGAAACGAGGTGGTAACCTTAGTCCAGAAGCGGAAGAACTGAATGAATTTTTTCGTCACTTTTTTGGTCAAAAACCATTTGGAGGACAGCGGCAACCATCACCAAAACAAAGACAGCGAAACTCATTGGGTTCCGGTTTTATTGTATCTGAAGACGGATACGTCTTAACCAATAATCATGTTATAGACGGTGCGGATGTTATCCATGTACGTCTTAACGATCGCCGTGAGTACGTTGCTACGTTAGTAGGAACCGATCCAAGAACCGATTTGGCATTATTAAAAATAGAAGCAACGGACTTGCCTACTGTTGAAATGGGGGATTCAGATGGTCTGAAAGCAGGGCAATGGGTACTAGCCATCGGCTCTCCATTTGGCTTTGATTACACGGTCACAGCGGGTATTGTCAGTGCATTAGGTCGTAATCTACCTTCTGATAATTACGTGCCTTTTATTCAAACCGATGTTGCTATCAATCCGGGTAACTCTGGTGGACCCTTATTTAACTTAGAAGGTGAAGTGATTGGTATTAACTCACAAATCTACACGCGTTCTGGTGGGTTTATGGGCGTGTCTTTTGCTATTCCGTCTAATCTTGTTATGTCTGTTGTAGATCAATTGAAATCAGATGGCAAAGTGTCTCGCGCTTGGTTAGGCGTTATTATCCAAGACATTAATAATGACTTGGCAGAATCTTTTGGGTTAGATAGACCTGCTGGCGCACTGATTAGTCGTGTATTACCAGACTCTCCAGCTGAGAAGTCAGGCTTAAAAGCCGGTGACATTATTCTGGAATTTGGTAATGAAGTAATTGAGCACTCTGCTGAATTACCTTATCGAGTGGGTGGCATGAAAGCTGGAGATAAAGTTAAAACATTGATTTATCGTGATGGACGTAAAAAAGAACTGGCATTAATGTTGGAATCTAGACCGGATGATCCACCACTGTTTGCACAAACTCAGCAAGAGCAAAATCGATTGGGTATGACGGTCGAAAACCTAGCGGCAGAAGAAGCAGACAAGCTGAATATCGACGGCGGTGTGGTGATTACTCAAGTAATCGGAGGTAATGCGTCTCGAAACGGTTTGCAGAAAGGCGATATTATCACGATGTTAAATAGTCAAAACGTTGATAATGTGAACAGTTTTTCAAGCATTATCGCCGATTTACCGAGCAATCGTTCAGTGCCTATGAGAGTGATTCGTGATAGCTATCCGATGTTTATACCGTTTAAAATTACTGAATAGTTTTAATAGATAAAGATAAACGCCAATCTGGCTCTCTAGATTGGCGTTTTTTTATGAAGAATACAAAGATAAAAATAGAGCGTTTACTTAAGTAGCCTAAATGCTTCTAATGTCTCAACATGGATGTTTTGAACTCTAGCAAAACGTTCGTCTGGGTTGTCGATGACAGCCCATGTATGACGCGTTTTAGCGACCATTTTTTGATCTGTTTTCGTTATTCCATACCAGTCAAAATCTACATTAACTGTAAAATGGTTTTCTTCAGTTTCCACCACTGAGAAATTTTCTAGATGATGGCTACTTTGCTTGAGTTGCAGTGGTGCGCCATTGAGCCATTTAGATAAGGCGTCAATGCTGTTAATTTTATTATTTACAGATGAAAAGTTTAATGTGAAGTTCGGCGTTAGAAGTTCTTTAAATGGCTCCACATTGCCATCGAGTTGTTCCATTAATGCTGCCCAATAATGTACCAGAGATAACATACGGTTTTCTGGATAGGCGTCCTCAAAATCAAGCATTGTTGTTCCTGTTGGTTTAATGTTGATTTCGGCAAATGTTGGCAGTAGCGAGTTGCTAGCAATCAAGCGTGTGTCATAATCAATACTGTAGCTGCTTTTTTCGCCATCTGGTTTTATGTTCTGATATTGAATGCTGGCGGTGAGTTGGTACTCAGTAGGGGAGGTTTCGATAACATTCACTGCCTGAACATGATGAGCATTCTTCCAGCCTGTAAAAACTTTTACACGTTCATGGTAGTTTTCTTTGCCTTTTACTTGACCTGCCGCGGAGGTGATCATGATACCTTTCGCTAAAATATCCATTTGGTTTTCGATTCTTGTCTTATTCATTGGTCGTTCATACAATTGATACCAACGATAAAATTGCGCTTTGACTAAATGCGACTGTGTGGTTTTTGTCGCATTAAAATGTGTTTCTTCGTCACTTAATGCAGAAGTCGATCCCATCAAAGAGGAGGCGATAATTATAGCCGACAGTGTTTTTCGTATATGATTCATAAAAGTCCGTATTATCCAGTTGGAAATATAAAAAGTAGACTTGTGAGTTTACCTTTATTTCTTCAAAAGTAAACTCACAAGTCTACTTTTGTTTGTTGTCTAAAATGAGAGTGAAAATGTCTTTGAACGAAAGTGTCAGTGCTCAAAAGAAGAGTGCAATTATCGAAGCGGCGATAGAAGAGTTTATTGCGTGTGGTTTTCGTAAAGCCAGCATGGATAAAATTTCATCCAGAGCAGATGTATCAAAACGTACTGTTTATAAACATTTTATTAGCAAAGAGAATTTATTTTCAGAAATAACCGAAAGTATTTGGAGTGAAACATTAAAGGCAACAGAGTATGAGTACAGCTCGTCTATCCCTCTTAATGTGCAGTTAACTGACATTGCGAAACAAGAATTAGCGCTTATTACCTCTGATCGATATCTTAACATTTCTCGTATGTTAATGGCGGAGAATATGATTACACCAGAGATTGGTATAGAAGCATTATCCAAAGTGGTGACATTAGAAAGTGGTTTAAAACGTTGGATAAAAAGCGCAAAACAAGATGGTGCATTAGCATTAGATAATATTGACTTAGCGACGACCCAGTTTCTGGGGTTGCTAAAAGGCGCCGCTTATTGGCCTCAAATTATTTATAGAAAAAATACGCTTGATGACAGCAGTCTATTGTTGGTCGTCGATTCGGCGGTGAACATGTTTTTGGCAATGTATAAAAAACAGGATAAGGGACGGTAGAGAAAAGCCATAGCTTGTTATGGCTTTTCTGCAAAAGTGACTTAAGCTTTCCCTTTCCATGGTATTAATTTGGCTTCAATTTTTCTCATCATGATATCAATGCCGTAACCAATTAACCCGACGATGATAACGCCTAGAACGACAATGTCAGTGGCTAAAAATTTACTGGCAACCATAATCATAAAACCAACACCTGATTCTGCTGCCACCAGTTCCGCGGCCACAACGGTGCCCCAACAGACGCCCATGGCGACTCTCATTCCTGTGAAAATCTCAGGTAAGGAATTGGGCAGAATCACATACCGTAAAATTTGCCTCTTATTGGCACCCAATGAATGTGCGGCATGAATCTTATTGAGCTTCACACTGCTGACACCCGCTCGTGCTGCAATGACCATTATCCAAAGGGCCGCAAAAAAGAGCAGTAGAATTTTTGAGCGTTCCCCAATTCCTGACCAGATAATTACTAATGGGATAAAAGCCAGAGGTGGAATAGGTCGAAAGAATTCAACAATTGGATCAAACCAACCTCGAATGATTTGCGATAACCCCATAGCAAAGCCAAGTGGAATACCGATTAAGCAACCTAATGTGAAACCGACAAGAATACGATATAAGCTTGCCCAGATGTGTTCCCAAAGTGAGAAGTTACGATATCCTTCCTCAGATATTAATGAAAATTGTTGCCAAACTGCACTTGGAGAAGGCCAAAATATAGGGTTAATTAAGCCAAAGGCGCTTCCTAAATACCAAATAATGGCGAGTGTTAATACGGAGAGAACACTCCAAAATCGGCCTTTGCCAACGGCAGATGTATCACCAAAGGTAGATATTTTTCTTTTATCAAGACCTGTTTTTGTGAGGCCTGTATAGCTTTTAAATGATTCATATAAAGTCATAGTTACATTCCGACAGCTTGATTATTACCCATGATTTCTTCTTCCATTTCCCAAATCATGGAGAGAATCTCTTCGCGTTTTGCAATAAACTCAGGGGAGGCTTTAATTTCTCGAGGGTCTTGGGTAAGCCCAGCTTCTGCGAATGGCAAGGTATATTGTTGTTTAACTCTTCCGGGGCGTGGCGCCATTACGAACAGTCTCTCACCTAAAAAGAGGGCTTCTTCGACACTGTGTGTAATTAAAATAATGGTTTTTCCGGTCTCTTTCCAAAGTTTCAGAACAAGACTCTGCATCTTCTCTCTTGTTAATGCATCTAATGCACCTAAAGGTTCATCCATTAGAATAATGTCAGGATTATTTGCTAAGCAACGAGCCAGAGCCACACGTTGCTGCATGCCGCCAGAGAGCTCATAAATGGCCTTGTGCCCAAAGTCTTGTAGGCCGACTGTTTCGAGTAGGTCATCGACAATTTTTTTTATTTCTTCAGGAGGCGTACCCTGCATTTGCGGGCCAAAACCAATGTTTTCTGCCACTGTCATCCATTCAAACAGAGCACCTTGTTGAAATACCATGCCCCTATCTGGGCCTGATCCATGTAGCCTCTTTGATCCATTAGAAACACTGCCTGAGGTTGAAGACAAAAAACCAGCGATAATGTTTAAGAGAGTGCTTTTCCCGCAGCCAGATGGACCAAGAATCGCCAGTAGCTCACCCTGTTTGAGATTGAAACTAACATTCTGTAGGGCTTCAACCGTGCCACCATCTGGAGTGTCAAAGATCATTGAAACATCGTTTACTTCCAATTCAGACATTACTAATACCCCTATTCAATGAACAATGAGCACTCGATACTTGAATGTATTGAGTACTCACTATCGCTTGTCCTTAGTTTACTTTTGTATAAAAGCTAGCATTGATTGTTTGACTATAATCATCGAGTGATCTTGGCATTTGTTTTTGTAAGACGAAGAAGTCTGCGACTTCTTTAGTGAATTTTTGTACTGAGCCTCCCATCCACTTTTCTGAAATTTGTTCTTCTTTTAAAGGGAAATCAAATAGACCCAGAACTTGATTTGAGTCATTGAGCGATAGACCTGAGGCTTTAGCAATAATCGGCTGAACGGCCGCAGGATCCATTTGATAATTTTTATTCGCATCATCGGTGACTTTCAAGAACTGCGTGACCAGCTCTGGGTATTCTTCAGCAAATGAATTACTGGCAGAGATAACGTCGAACACACGAATACCAATGTCTTCTTGGGCTTCGGCACTCATTAGTTCAGAGCCATATTCCTTCATCCTACGTAATGCGCCACCCCAACCGCAGGACATTGCCACATCACCACGAGCTAACGCAGCAGCACCATCTGCTGGTGGCATGTCTAACATACGTAATTTTTTAATGTCGATATCTAGATGCTCCATGATTTTTAGCATCTTATAATGGGAAACTGTTCCGAAGGGAACTGCAACATTCTTGCCTTCTAAATCGTTTGCATTATTGATTGTAATGTTTGTATTTGAACCCACAATGCAATTGTCATTTTTTGAATAAGACACGGCCACGCCGACCATTGTGATGGGTAAACCTTGTGACACAGCGATTGTGAAAGGCACCAAACCTTGAGAGTAAGCAATGTCGACACCACCTGATGCCATTGCGGCGGACATAGCAGTACCTGAGTCAAATGCATGCCATTCAACGTTGACTCCCATTTCTTTATTGTAAGTTTCATTTACTTGGGCTACTTGGTTTGCCGTAGGCCATTCTAAGAAGTAACCAATAGACACTGTGTCGGGTTTGTCGGCAGCTTGAGCGAATGTGGCTGAAGATACAATGGCAGTACAAGCTAGTGTGTTTAGCGCAATGGATAATGTTTTCTTCATAAAAACCTCTTTGGAAAGTGTATGAATGTAATATTGCTTCCATATATCATCTTGAAGTTTCGTCGACTTTGAGTCTTCTAAAAGATGACCTTGTAACGATACTGCCGTTTAAAAAACAGTTTCACAATTGAGAAAAAATCTTTAATTGTTAGAAAAACTAACTTATTAAGTTGATTGATTTTTGTGCAAAAAAAACGTTTGTTCTAGTTTCTGCTGCATTGTTGAGCAATGCCTATCGTATCAAAGAGAATTATTCGACTTTTTTTGTGGTGAGCATGGATGTAATCGCTCTAATGGTGTTTTTTTGGTGCAGAGAAAAATCAATATGGTGTGTTTTATGTCGTGATTAGCGTTGTATTTTAAATAGGCGAAGAATAAAAAATACGCTAAAAGTTTTTTTTGCTTCTTTTTGCTTCTTTTAGACGAATAAGAATGCTCGAGCTTGTCGAAATGAAGAAATTTATTGTTACGTTTTAATGAAATTATTTATTGTAATTTCATTTTTGTGTATGTAGTTTCCATTTTTGATTTATTCATTTAAGAAAAGTTAACTCGATAAATAAAATGAGGCGTTTATGGAACGTGAAATGATGGAGTTTGATGTGGTGATTGTTGGTGCAGGCCCTGCCGGTCTTTCAACGGCTTGTCGGTTGATGCAACAAGCGAATGATGCTGATAAAGAATTAATGGTTTGTGTTGTTGAAAAAGGCTCTGAAGTGGGAGCCCATATTGTCTCTGGAGCGGTTGTTGAACCACGAGCATTGGACGAGCTTTTTCCCGATTGGAAAGAACGTGGTGCTCCCTTAACAACGCCTGTTGTTGAGGATCAAATTTATTTTCTTAAAGACGTAAACAATAAGATCAAAATCCCGAATGGGCTAGCGCCAAAATCCATGCACAATCATGGCAACTACATCGCAAGTGTTGGTAATTTATGTCGTTGGCTTGCGGAACAAGCGGAAAGCCTTGGCGTGGAAATTTTCCCTGGCTTCCCCGCGTCGCATATTATCTATGGAGATGATGGGCGTGTTGCTGGTGTCGGTACGGGTGATATGGGATTGGATGAACAAGGAAATCAAAAAGACACCTATATGCCGGGCATGGATTTGTTAGCCAAATACACAGTTTTTACCGAAGGTTGTCGTGGACATTTGGGTAAAGAGTTAATTAACAAATTTTCGTTAGATAAAGAGTCAGATGTTCAGCATTATGGTATTGGTATAAAAGAACTATGGGACATTCCTTCAGGTAAGCATCAAGCGGGTTTAGTTCTACATGGTACGGGTTGGCCTCTATCCGAAGCGAAAGCAAATGGCGGCTTCTTTTTATACCATACAGACAATAATCAAGTCGTTGTTGGTCTCATTACCGACCTCAATTATGATAATCCTCATTTAAGCCCATACGACGAATTTCAAAGAATGAAACACCATCCCTTGATTTCCGAGCATCTACAGGGTGGGAAACGTGTTTCGTATGGTGCCAGAGCGATTGCAAAAGGTGGATTAAATTCATTGCCTAAAATGACTATGCCCGGAGCGTTTCTATTAGGGTGTGATGCAGGCACACTCAATTTTTCAAAAATTAAGGGTACGCACACAGCCATGAAATCTGGCATGTTAGCGGCAGAGGTGTTATTTTCTGAAGTTATAAAAGACAACGCAGGAGGTGATGATTTACTGCAATATCAAGATGAATTTAAAGCCTCATGGTTGTATGAAGAATTGCACAAGAGCCGTAATTTTGGGCCATTACTGCATAAGTACGGAACCTTGGTAGGCGGTGCGCTAAATGTGGTTGAACAGAATATTATGAGGTTCCCGTTTACCGTACGAGATCATCAGCCAGATTACCTCAGTTTGAAACCTGCCAAAGAGTGCGCAGTTATCCTATATCCAAAACCCGATGGTGTGCTGAGTTTTGATAAAGCCTCCTCTGTCTTTTTATCCAGTACCAATCATGAAGAAAACCAGCCTTGTCATTTGCATTTAAAAGACCCAACCATCCCTTTATCGAAAAACTTCCCTCTGTTTAATGAACCTGCGCAACGTTATTGTCCCGCTGGCGTGTATGAAGTGTTGGATGAAGAAGATGGCAAGAAACGTTTTCAAATAAACTCGCAAAACTGTGTTCACTGTAAAACATGTGACATTAAAGACCCTGCTCAAAACATCACATGGAAAGCACCTGAAGGCGGTGGTGGTCCAAATTATCCGAATATGTAATTTAAAGAAACCAATGTTCAATGAAGCCGTGTATACAACGGCTTTTTTTCCTTTGAAAGAAGAAGTCAGACTGCTGCGTGTCTTTATCCTATTCAATACGGCCGATTTTTTGTGCAAAGATAAAAAATACATTGACATAAAAAAATGAATAAATGATCATTTAAATGAAATTAATACTTGAAATTTCATTTAAATGATTTTATTCATTCTATGTTGGAGTGCAAAATGAAAGTACTGGTCGCCGTAAAGCGCGTTGTGGATGCAAATGTTCAGGTTCGAATCAAGTCTGATCAATCTGCTGTTGATCTATCTAATGTAAAAATGGCTATTAATCCTTTTTGTGAAATAGCGATTGAAGAAGCCATTCGACTAAAAGAATCTGGCGCAGCAACGGAAGTGATCGTTGTTAGCGCTGGTAGCGATGTTTGCCAAGAGCAGCTGAGAACAGCGCTGGCTTTAGGTGCCGACAGAGCCATTCAAGTGAAGACAGATGCAGAACTTCAGCCATTGGCTATTGCAAAGCTCTTGCACAAAGTGGTTGAAAAGGAAGAGATTGGTTTAGTGATTTTAGGCAAGCAATCTATAGATGGTGATAATAATCAAACCGGTCAAATGTTAGCTGCTCTGGCGGGAATGCCTCAAGGCACGTTCGCATCCAGTGTGAAAATAGAAGGTGAAGAAGCGATTGTTACTCGTGAAGTGGATGGGGGGCTGCAAACGATTGGTTTGAAATTACCTGCTGTTATTACCACGGATCTTCGCTTGAATGAACCAAGATATGCATCGCTACCCAATATTATGAAAGCGAAACGCAAACCATTAACTCAAATTACTCCAGAAGAATTAGGGGTTGATGTCACACCTAGATTAGCCACTGTTGTAGTAAATACTCCACCAGTTCGTGCGGAAGGTCAGAGAGTGTCTGATGTATCTGAGCTGGTAGAGAAGTTGAAACTGGAAGGAGTATTGTAATGACTATTTTAGTAATCGCTGAACATGATAATAATCAACTAAAAATTGCGACGGCAAACATCGTAACCGCAGCCATTACGCTGGCTGAAAAAGTTGGCACAGACGTGGCGCTTTTTGTAGCAGGAAAAAACTGTCAAACCGTTACAAATGAGGCAGCGAAAATTCAAGGTATCTCTAAGGTGTTTGTATCTGATTGCGATGCACTAGCTCATCAGTTACCTGAAAATTTAGCACCAATGCTGGCGGAGTTTGTTAAACAAAATGATGTTAGTCACGTAATGTTTGCGGCGACGACACAGGGTAAAAATGTGTCTCCTTGTACAGCGGCCTTGCTGGATGTGGCTCAAATTTCAGAAATCACTGATGTGATTGATGCAGATACGTTTATTCGTCCTATTTATGCGGGCAATGCATTAGTTACCATCAAAAGCAGTGATGCAATTAAAGTCATTACTATTCGAGGTACTGCGTTTTCTGCGGCTGAATTGTCTGGCGGCGTAGCTGAAATCGTGACGTTAGGTGCCGCGGAAGATAAAGGGTTATCACATTTTATCAGTGAAGAAGTGATTGAGTCTGACCGCCCAGAGTTGACGTCTGCAAAAACCATCATCTCGGGTGGTCGTGGCATGCAGAATGGTGACAACTTTGTCTTGCTTGAACGAGTAGCAGATAAAATTGGCGCTGCGGTGGGTGCTTCGCGAGCAGCGGTTGACTCTGGTTTTGTGTCGAATGATATGCAAGTGGGTCAAACAGGGAAAATTGTTGCACCGGATTTATATATCGCAGTTGGTATATCGGGTGCCATACAGCATTTGGCTGGCATGAAAGATTCAAAAGTGATAGTAGCGATCAACAAAGATGATGAAGCACCGATATTTAATATTGCGGATTACAGCTTGCAGGCTGACCTTTTCGATGTGCTGCCTCAGCTTGAAGCCCTACTTTAGTAGATAACCCTATTAATACAAGGTTACTTAATAACAGCGGTAGCCTTGCTTGGAGAACGACTTACATGACTAACCGTACTTATCGTATTCTTTTAGATTGTCCAGACCGTATCGGTATCGTAACTCGCATTGGTGAAGTTATCACGAATAACGGAGGCTGGATTAATGAAGCGGCCCATCATTCGGATGAGGAAAATGAATGGTTCTTTTCTCGTTTTGAGATTAAAGCCGACACACTTCCCTTTGGATTGGATGAGTTGGCGCAAAAATTTGCCGCGTTGCGTGAAGAATACAACATGAACTTACAAGTGTTGGATACAGACAAACCTAAGCGTGTTGTCATCATGGCAAGTAAAGGTAGTCATTGCCTTTCTGATTTATTAGACCGCTGGAAAAGTGGCGACCTTCTTTGTGACATTCCATGTGTTATATCTAACCATGAAGACATGAGAAGTTTGGTTGAATGGTACGGTATTCCTTATTTTTGTGTGCCAATTAACCCAGAGAACAAGCAGGTTGGTTTTGATGAAGTGGAGCGTTTGGTACTTGATCATCAAGCTGATTGCGTTGTATTAGCCCGTTATATGCAAATTTTACCTCAGGCTTTGTGTGAAAAATTGCGACATAAGGTGATCAATATTCATCATAGTTTCCTTCCTTCTTTCATTGGAGCAAAGCCATACCATCAGGCTTCTCGACGTGGTGTTAAGCTCATTGGTGCGACGTGTCATTATGTTACTGAGCAACTTGATGAAGGCCCTATCATTGATCAAGATGTTGTGCGAGTAAGCCACAGCGACAAAGTAGAAGACCTAGTCAGACGGGGTAAAGACGTTGAGAAAAATGTATTGGCGCGAGGGCTGCGTGCGCATTTAGAAGATCGAGTGCTAGTGCATGGAAATAAAACAGTGGTATTCAATTAAGCGAATTTATTAATTACGCGCTTTGTAAAAAACCAGCAAAGCGCTCGGAGAGAAATGATGACCAAAACATTACCCACTTCTGCTCAAGTTGTTATCGTTGGAGGCGGCGTTATTGGTTGCAGCGTGGCATACCATTTAACAAAACTTGGCTTTACTGATGTTGTTTTGTTGGAAAGAAGGCAGCTGACATGTGGTACAACGTGGCACGCAGCGGGATTGGTGCCAACGCTACGTGCAAATTACAACATGTCAATGCTGGCGAATTACAGTGCTACTTTGTATGAGCAACTCGAAGCAGAAACAGGCCAAGCAACGGGCTTTGTTCGTAATGGCTCACTAACCATAGCGACTAATAAAGAGCGCCTTGCTGAATTGAAACGTGGTGCATCCATGGCAAAAGTGGCGGGCTTTCCATGTAATGTCATTTCCCCTGATGAAGCAAAATCTTTGTGGCCTCTAATGAACGTTGATGATGTTATTGGGGCGATTCATTTACCAATGGATGGCATGGCAAGCCCAGTCGATGTGACTCAAGCGCTGGCCAAAGGTGCTCGTATGGGCGGCGCTCAAATCATCGAAGGCGTAAAAGTCTTAGACATGAAGGTGAAAGACGGCAAAGCGGTAGGTGTTGTTACTGAACAAGGAGACATCGACGCAGAATTTGTGGTGAATTGCTCTGGGATGTGGGCGCGTGAATTTGGTAAAAAAGCAGGGGTTAATGTCCCTTTGCATGCAGCTGAACACTTTTATGTTGTTACTGAAAATATGCTGGATCTTCAGCATGGCTTACCCACAATGAGAGACATGGATGGCTTTTGTTATTACAAAGAAGACGCAGGTAAATTATTGGTAGGCATGTTTGAACCCAATGCCAAGCCATGGGGCATGAACGGCATACCTGAAAATTTCTTTTTTGATGAATTGCCTGAAGATTTTGATCACCTAGAGCCTTATTTAGAAGCGGCGATGCATCGACTGCCTATTCTAGAACAAACCGGCCTACAACTGTTTTTTAATGGCCCTGAATCCTTTACTCCCGATGATCGTTACCATTTAGGTGAAGCGCCAGAATTACGTAACTACTATATCGCAGCGGGCTTCAATTCAGTTGGTATTCAGTCTGCTGGTGGTGCAGGTAAAATGCTGGCGGAGTGGATTCATAAAGGACATGCACCGAGAGATTTATGGGACGTGGATATTCGCCGAAATATGCCTTTCCAAGGAACACAAAAATATTTGCAAGAACGTACAACGGAGTCTCTAGGCTTATTGTATGAAACGCATTATCCATTTAAGCAGTTTAAAACATCTCGTGGTGTACGACGTTCCGTTTTACATGAGCAACTCAAGGCTCAAGGTGCTGTATTTGGGAGTGAGAACGGTTGGGAACGCGCAAATTGGTTTGCAAAAGAAGGTCAAAAACCAGAGTACGAGTATTCTTTTGGAAGACAAAACTGGTTTGAAAACAATCAGGAAGAGCATCATGCCGTCAGGAATGCGGTAGGTGTTATTGATCAAAGCTCTTTTTGTAAGTACAAAATTGAAGGCCCTGATGCGGAAACGTTCTTAAATGAAATTTGTTGCAACAATGTGTCTGTTGCCATAGGCAAAATGGTTTACACCCAATGGCTCAATGAACGCGGTGGAATCGAGGCTGATGTGACGGTGACACGTTTCAGTAACGATTCGTATTTAGTCGTGTCTGGCGTAGCTTGCCAAACACGAGATATGGATTGGTTGAAACGTCATAAGTCGCCAAATATGATGGTAACCCTGACGGATATGACTTCTGCGTACGCAGTGATTACCGTAATGGGTCCAAAATCCCGTGATACCTTGTCCAAACTTACGCGTGAAGACTTATCGAATGAAGCATTTCCTTTTGCAACATCACGTGAAATTGAAATGGGTTACTCAATTGCGCGAGCGTCTCGTATTACTTATGTTGGTGAATTGGGTTGGGAGCTGTACATTCCAACAGAGTACGCGCCGAGTATTTATGATTTGATCTTTGAAGCGGGTGAGGAATTTGGTATCCGTCCATACGGCTATCACACGATGAACTCGCTGCGTATGGAAAAATGCTACCGTCACTGGGGGCATGATATTACGGACGAAGATACAGTATTAGAAGCGGGGCTTGGCTTTACATGTGATTTCAATAAAGACGGTGGCTTTATCGGTAAAGAAGCCGTACTTGCACAAAAATCAAAAGGGCCGCTTAGTAAACGCTTTGTTGCCTTTTTGTTTGAAGACGATGGCCCGCTGTGTTATCACGAAGAGCCTATTTATGCCAACGGTCAAATCGTGGGTCATACTACGGCGGGCATGTTTGGGCATTCTGTTGGGGCAACGATTGCCATGGGTTATGTTAAGCATGATAACGGTGTTACTAAAGACTGGTTAGAAGCATCGTCATTCGAAATTGAAGTAGAGTGCGTACGATACAAAGTAACGCCATCGTTTAGATCGTTTTATGATCCGTCTATGGAAAAAATTAAATGTTAATCTTGGGGGAAATTAAGAGAATGTTGATCACATTCTCTTAATGCTCAAGTTTACCTGTTTTCACTCATATTTTTATTAATCATCATAGGTAAGAGGAAAGATTAATGGCTGCATTAATTTTGGATGGAAAAGCGTTGGCAATGAGTAGAGAGCAACAACTTAGTGAGGCTGTAGAGGAGTTGGTTCAGTCTGGAGCTGACATCCCTGTATTGGCGACTATTCTGGTAGGAGGCGATCCTGCTTCGGCAACGTATGTACAAATGAAGCAAAATGCCTGCCGCCGTGTGGGGATGGACTCCGTTAAAATTGAGCTTCCAGAAAACACAACAACGAAAGAATTATTGGAACAGATTGATCAATTGAATCAAGATCCTAAAATAAATGGGATTTTATTGCAGCACCCCGTGCCTGCGCAAATTGATGAACGCTCTTGCTTTGACGCCATTGCTATTGAGAAAGATGTAGATGGTGTTACAACAACAGGCTTTGGTTTAATGTCGATGGGGGAGCATGCGTTTGGTTCAGCGACACCTGCGGGCATTATGACGCTATTGCAACATTTTGATGTGCCTTTAGCAGGGAAACATGCCGTAATAGTGGGACGCAGTCCGATTTTGGGTAAACCGATGGCGGCTATGTTGTTGAATGCAAATGCGACGGTGACTGTGTGCCATTCTAGAACAGAAAACCTCGCAAGCTTTGTATCTCAGGCGGATATTGTTATTGGTGCCGTTGGTAAACCAGAGCTTATTAAAGCCGCATGGATTAAAGATGGGGCGGTTGTTGTGGATGCGGGTTATCACCCTGGTGGAATAGGCGACATTGATAAAACGGGGCTTGAGCAAAGAGTGGCAGCGTTGACGCCTGTACCTGGTGGGGTTGGCCCAATGACGATCAATGCGCTTATTAGTCAAACATTGTCGTCGGCTAGAATAGCTTTAGAGTAATCGTTGTGTTGTTTGTATATAGAAGTATAAAGAGATGAGGCTTAATGCAATAAGCTCATGTATTTGCGTCTCTTCTCTGTTTCTTTTCTTTAATAGCGTTACTGTATTGAGTAACGCTTGCCCCTAGAATCCGAATAATCTTAAAGTAACGTTTTTTGATATTATCGGTTATTCTTATCTATTTTTAATGGATATCACCGTTTCCATTAACACTTTCTTTGACGTTACACTGCAAAATTTACATTCTTGGTATTATAGACCGTTATGAAAAAACAAATAAACGATGGTACGGATTACGAAAACCTAAAAATAGGTCGTCAAATACGCGATTTACGTAAGGCTAAAGGCATCACGTTGATTGAAATGGCAGAACGAATTAGTCGTTCGGTAGGGTATGTTAGCCAAGTTGAAAGAGGCGTGTCAGCGTTGCCTATTCCTGTTTTGCAATCCATTAGCAAAGTATTGGATGTTCAGGTGAGTTGGTTTTTTCATACGGATTTGGAAACGCCAATGGATGAAATGAACCACATTGTAAGACGAAGTGCTCGACGCAGTTTAAATTTTTCAGGAACGGGTATTAGAGAAGAATTATTATCACCAAGATTGTCAGGGCAATTACAAATGATTTTGACAACGTTTTCTCCTGGATCCGGTACGGAATCCCGTGAGAGAAAAGGAGAGGAAGGCGGTTTGCTGCAATCCGGTACATTAGAGCTTGGAATTGGTGATCAAAGCTTTTTATTAAATGAAGGGGACAGCTTTATTTTAACGGGCAATGAACCTCATTGGGTACGGAATCCTTCGAAAAAACAAGATGCGGTTGTCATGTGGACATTGGTTGATGGTTATTAATTTATTTTATTAAAACGCTGATATTTCACTATTTTAGTCTGTGTATAGAAAAAAACAGACCGGAGAATGATCCCCGGTCTAGTGGAAAAATAAGTAAAACTTGATTAGTTATCGGACTTTAACAAAGCTCCTTTTGCATCATAAGGCGCGCCTTTAAGAGGTGTAACAGGATAATGCGTTCCTAAAATTTGTACAGTTAGCTCTTTATCTAAATATTCTGTCTGAATGTAGGCCAGAGCTAAGCTCTTCTGACAACGATGGCCGTAACCACCCGAACTTACTTGCCCTACCGCTTTACCGTTATGGTAAACAGGCTCCATACCGGATGCTGCATCAACGTCATTTGAATGCACTTCTATCAGAACCATTTTCTGTTTTACACCCGCAGACTTTTCTTTAACAAGCGCGCTTTTTCCTTCAAATTCTCCCTTGTCCATTTTCACAAAGAAGCTTAGGTTGGATTCTAAAATACTGAACTCAACGTTTAGATCATGCCCCCACATGGAATAGCCTTTTTCAAGACGCATAGAATCCATGGCTCTCAAGCCAAAGTCACGGATGTTGACATCTTTACCTGCTTCCATGAGCGCATCGTAAAGTGCAACTTGATGTTCGATTGGATGGTGTAACTCCCAGCCCAGTTCCCCAACAAAATTCATACGAAGTGCTCTTACTGGAACTCCTGCAATGGTGATTTCTTGGCCTGTAAACCATGGGAAATCGCTGTTGTTGAGACTGGAGTCTGTTAGCTTGGCAAGTACTTTACGTGAATTTGGCCCTGCTAAGACCAGTGTGCCGTAATCCTGAGTGATGTTGGTTAGCTTAATGGAGCCGTCTTTCGGTAAACGAGTACGTAGTTTGTCTTCAATTAACAGCTCGCCCGCTGCTGGTGCCATCATATAGTAGCGACCGTCATTAAGTTTTGTTACTGAAAACTCCCAAGCGATGCCACCGTCTTTTGTTAAAGGATGTGCAAGAGCGATGTTTCCAGCTTCTGTTGGGATACGGTTTGGCGAGAAGGACTCTAGCCATCTATGAGCGTCTTCACCTTCAATTTCAAATTTTGTGAAAGGAGAGAGGTCGAGAACACCCACATTGTTTTGAACGTTTTTGCATTCTGCGGCAACCGCATCAAACCAATTACCACGACGGAAGCTGTGTTGCTCCATTGGCTCACTGCCTTTTGGTGCAAACCAGCTCGCACGCTCCCATCCGAAATAAGCGCCAAAAACGGCATTTTTCTCAGCTTGCCGAGAGTAAATAGGGGATTGTTTTTGACCTCGTTTGGCAGGTCGCATGGCGTATTCATTCGGGAAGCCTAATTGATATTCGTTAGCATACACTTCCGTGCCTTTTGCAACACTGAATTCGTGGTCTGCATAACTACCAAAACGACGTGGGTCCAATTCAAATAAATCTAACTCAGGATGACCATCCACAATCCATTGCGCCATAAAATGCCCTGCGCCACCACCTTGAACAATGCCAAAGTTGAATCCAGTACAAACAAAATAATTATCATAGCCGTGCACAGGGCCAATCAAGGGGTGGCCATCTGGAGTGTAGGTGATTGGGCCATTTACGGTTGTTTTAATACCCGCATTGCCAATAATGCTCACTTGTTCCATCGCTGTGCACATGATTTCTTCAATTCGATCTAAAGACGGTTGCAGTAACTCTTGGCCGAATGCGGCAGGTACTCCATCAATGGCCCAAGGAATGCCGCCTTTTTCATAAGGACCTAAGATCAGTCCTTTGCCTTCTTGGCGAAGATAATAAGACACATCAGGGTCTCGCAGCATCGGTAGCATGGTGTCTCTTTCTTCTAGCTCAGGAACATTATCCGTCACGACAAATTGATGTTCCATTGAACAGACAGGCAAACGATGGCCAATCATCTCTGCGACTTCGTTACAGCGGAAACCTGCGGCATTTACGATGATACCTGCATCAATGACCCCTTTTTCAGTCGTTACCTTCCAGCGGCCATTTGCTTGCTGCTCGATCGATTCCACTGGGTTGTGGCGTACAATGGTTGCCCCTGCTGCTCGGGCACCTGCCGCCATTGCATTCGTCACACTTGTTGGGTCTATATGACCATCGGCTGGATCCCACAAGCCACCAATTAATCCTGTTGTATCAAGGAATGGGTAAATTTCTTTGAGTCTATCGTTATCGATAATTTCTAAGTCTAAACCTGCTAGGTCAGACATTGCAGCGACGCGTTTAAATTCATCCATGCGGTCTTGAGTGTGAGCAAGACGAACTGCACCTGTTTGATGGTGATCAACAGGTTGGCCTGTTTCAGCCTGTAATCGGCTATAAAGATCGATACTGTATTGTTGAAGCTTCATAATATTGTAGCTGTTGCTAAAGTGAGGTAGGTTCCCCGCTGCGTGCCACGTTGATCCAGACGTTAGTTCTAACTTTTCAGTTAACATTACATCTCTCAGTCCCATTTTTGTTAAATGGTAAAGTGTACTCACGCCTGCAATGCCGCCACCAATGATAAGAACGTCAGTTTTATTTTTCATCTTTATATTCTCATGTTAATGCTCGTAAATTGGAGCTTGTGTGTTGATATACACTGATGCTATAAAACAGTAAGCATTACTACAAGCGATAAAATATTTCTTTTTGGATAAGCTAGACTTATTCATATGAGGCTTGAAATGAATAAAGAACTCACAAGCAATATACAGTTAAATTGGTTAAGGACATTTGAAGCAGCGGCACGGCAACTGAGTTTTACGCTGGCATCTGAAGAACTCAATATGAGCCAATCGGCCGTGAGTCAGCAAATTCAATTGCTAGAGCACCACTTGGATCAGAAACTGTTTGTGAGGGCTAATAGGTCGATTCAGCTGTCAGATGCAGGGCGAGCATTTCTTCCTTTAGTTCAAGATTCGATGCGCTTATTGAATACTGGTGCGGCGCAAATTTTTAGCCCACTCAACGTCTCTGTGGTGGACGTTAATGTCAATACCTCGTTTGGTGTGCTTTGGTTATCCCCCCACATTTCACTGTTCAATGCCATTTATCCTCAGGTTTCTGTGCGTCAAAGAGGTACGAATTGGGAGGGTGATTTTGATATATCAACCACTGAATTAGAAATACGATACGGTGCTGGGAATTGGTCGGGTTTTGAATCTCACCTTTTGATTACGCCGAGGTTGAGGCCTTATTGCACGCCTCATAATGCAAAATACCTACGTTCTCCTGCGGATTTAGGGCAATTACCCTTATTGGATGTTATTGGAACAAAGCAAGGGTGGGACAGCTGGTTAGGTAACATGAATTTATCCTCTTTGATGGATCAACCTCGCCATTATATGGACAATTATGCTTCTGCTGTGAGTATGGCCTCCAACGGGTTTGGCATTTGTTTGATGTACGATGAAATGATGCAAAAAGGGGTATTGGCGAAGCAACTGGTTGCGCCATTTATAGACAGTATTGAAACAGAAGGCAGCTATTATTTATGCTATCGAAGTGATCAAACTCTCTCTCTAGCATCTCAGGCTTTTTGTGACTGGATACTGAAAGAATCCCGTTCAAGTCTTTAACGTATGAGATATTACCTATGAAGAGACGCTTTCCGCCATTAAATGCTTTACGTGCGTTTGAAGCCACGGCACGTTTTTTGAGTTTTCAAAAAGCCGCAGACGAATTAAATGTGACGCATTCTGCTGTTAGCCATCAAATCAAAAAACTTGAACAAGACTTAGGCGCTGAACTGTTTTCTCGTTTAGGGCGGAGAGTGGTGCTAACGGATTTGGGGCGTCGGTATTATGTTGACATCCACGCCTCACTGCAAAGAATAGAGCGCAGTACGATAGAGATCTTTGGTGAGCCTGATCAAGGTGAGTTAATCGTACAGTTTTATATGGGAATTGCATCAAGATGGCTGGTGTCACGATTAGGTGGCTTTTTACAGCAATATCCAGGGATACACATAGAGTTATTTAGCCCCTATTTTGGGTGGCTATATGAACGTGACTCTGCGGATTTAGGCATTATATACACCGAAGAACTTGATAAAAATTTAACTTACCATCACTTGTTTAAAGGCGCTCTTATTCCTGTATGCAGCCCTTTATTATTCGCAGAAGGATGCTGTAACTCATTGGATGATTTGCTGATGCAACCGTTACTGCATGTGTCTGAATCCCCTAATAACGTGGCCTATTGGCTCAACTATCAAGGCGTTATAAATTGCAGTGATATTGCGATTAAGGAAGGGTATGACAACCATCAGCTGGCACTGGAGGCCGCCATCTCAGGTCAAGGCGTGGCCATTGTCCCCTCGTTTTTTGCATGTGGCGATATTGCCAGTGGTAAACTTATCGTACCTATCGAAAAAAGCGCGCCAGAAATGGGAAACTGGTACATTGTTTACCCTAATTCTTCCTTAGATAACTCAAAAGCGCTCTTCTTCTCAAATTGGCTTTATAAAGCGATTGAGCAAGATCAAGTGCTGCAAAAATACATATACGAAACAAAATCCAAGTATTTAGAGTGACTGAATAGTGACTATGGAAATCTAAGAGTTGTTTACCACAGAACACGGTTTCTTAGCATTGAGTATAAAAAGAAAACCTAATAATTGGAGCTTAATTATTAGGTTTCGTTCAGGTCTGATTGTAGGAGGGGTTAGCTCTTGGTTAAATCTCTTACAAAGATTTTTGAGTTACGCTGGTAGTTATACAAGGTCTTTTTCTGAGACGGTAATGCATTAACATCGCCTTCTACAAAACCTCGTTCAATAAACCAATGAGCTGTGCGGGTGGTCAATAAGAAAAGGCGGGTTAAGCCTTGACGACGGGCTTCCTTTTCGATGCCTTTAAGCAGCCGCTCTCCTCGATTTTCCCCTCTATACGCTGGATTTACCGCGAGGCAAGCGAGTTCTGCTGTTCGTTCTGTTTCAAATGGGTAGAGCGCGGCACAGGCAACAATGGCACCGTCTCTTTCTATAATAAGAAAACGTTCGATTTCATTTTCTAATAATTCACGAGAGCGTCGAACTAAGACTCCTTTGTCTTCCAGTGGGGCCAGCAACGCCATCATGCCGCCGACATCATCAATGTTTGCGGATCGCAGTTGTTCGTAGCTGTCTTCATCAATCATGGTGCCAGCTCCTTCACGGGTGAAAAGCTCTCTGATTAAGCCACCATTCTCATTGTAAGAAATAAGGTGTGCTCTAGGAATGCCACCTCTAACGGCATCGACACAGGCCTTTAATGCGGATTTTGTGGCATTCTGATCGTCCATTTTCTCCACAATGTACTGAGCGTCCCGTGCCAGTATCTCAGACAGGAGCTGGCCTTCACTGCTAAGAATGCCTTCTTCTTCATTAAACATAATGAGCTTGTCAGCACGTAATTGGATCGCTGCTTGAGTCGCAACGTCTTCGCCTTTTAAGTTAAAGACTTCTCCAGTAGGGGAGAAGCCAAGGTGAGGGAGAAGCACCATGTTATTATCTTTAAGGAGGCGGAAAATGGCATCTCGATCAATGCGTCTGACTTCCCCTGAATGGCCGAAATCAATGCCATCGACGATGCCTAATGGGCGTGCAATGACGTAATTACCACTGCACACTTTTAGCCGAGCACCAGCCATTGGTGTGTTAGCCAACCCCATGGAAAGCTGAGCTTCTATCTGCACCCTGACTCCTGCGGATGCCTGAATAATGTCTAATAAATGATCATGAGGGGTGACTCTGAAACCGCAATGGATATCAGAATCAAGATGACGATTTTGTAAAATGCGTTCTATTTGAGGGCGAGCACCCTGAACTAAGACTAAGCGCACTCCAAGAGAGTCCATTAATGCTAAGTCACTAATAATATTAGGAAATAAAGGGCTTTCTACCGCTTCGCCTGGAATGAAAATCACAAAGGTTTTGTTCCTGTGAGAATTAATATACGGCGATGAATGACGGAACCAGTCAACGTAATTTAAATCGTTATGTGCTTCTTCCCTCATTAGAGTAGGTCTCCTTTTGTTTGAGGAATGCTTGGCTGAAAAATACTTGTTTGAGAAAGCGACTGGAGAGGTTTGCTTTCTTCGAGACAATAATAGCCGATCAAGGATTCAATGATGTGTGCCATTGGGCGAATCTGATCCAGTGCCATAAATTCGTTTGGCTGGTGGGCTTGGTCAATGGAACCGGGGCCTAAAATGAGTGTTTGCATACCCATTTGATTTAAAAAAGGGCCCTCTGTGGCAAACGCAACAGTTTCGGCTTGTTTGCTGGTGAGCTTTTCACAGGCTCGGATAATGTCAGAATTAATGGGTGTTGAAAAAGAAGGAACATCAGGAAACAAACTGTTAATTTGAATGTGTGTGCCTGTTTTCGCTTCAATGGCTGGCAGTAATTTGGATATTTCATCCATTAACGATTGATTGCTCATACCAGGTAACGCACGAACATCAAAGTCAATTTCGCAACGGCCACATATGCGGTTCGGGTTATCGCCACCATGGAGACAGCCAAAATTCATCGTTGGGTAATCGATGACAAAGTTTGCATCGTTAAAACGTGCTCTTAATGTCTTTCGATAATTCATGAGTTCACCCATCACATCATGCATGGCATCTAATGCATTATTTCCTAAAGCTGGGTTGGAGGAGTGGCCACTTTGTCCAGTGACTCGAATTCGTTCCATCATGATGCCTTTATGGGCGTGAATTGGAGTGAGTTTGGTTGGTTCTCCAATAAGCGCATAACGTGCTTTTAACGTTCCTTGCTCGGCCAGTGCCCGAGCGCCCGCCATGGAGCTTTCCTCATCAGCGGTGGCCAGAATAATTAACGGTTGTCTGAGGTTTTGTAAATCCATCTTAGAAACTGTATCAATGACGATGGCAAAAAAACCTTTCATATCACAGGAGCCTAAACCAAAAAGCTTGTTGTCTCTTTCTTCTAGAGTAAAGGGGTCAGACTGCCACTTTCCTTGATCGTAAGGGACGGTATCGGTATGCCCAGATAAAACAAGCCCACCGTCACCGTCACCAAGGGTGGCCACCAAATTAAATTTATTAGGCTGATTTGGCAAAGGGAGCATCTCACAGCGGAACCCCAGCTCAGATAACCAAGATGCTAGCAGAGTGATCACACCCTCATTAGATTGATCCCATTCGGCTTGGCTACAACTGATGGATGGGCTGGCAATTAGCTGTGTCATCATACTGATCAAAGACGGACATTTTTGCATGGTTTTCTCCTCGTTATGTTTATTTTGCCTTAATTAACAGCGAAAGCCATCGATTCTGATACACTTTGCGAATTATTTTTTGATTGTCTCGATACGGTTTTTTAGAGGAACTTTTATGGCAACTGAGCTCGAGTTAAAACTCATGCTTCATCCTACCTGTTTAGATCAGGCCGTGCGTTATTTAGATGCATTTTGTTCTCAAGAAGGTCGGGGTGTTCGTCAGCCTACCATGCAATTGATGAACGCATATTACGATACATCAGAGGGCTTATTGATGTCTTCGGGCATTGCTTTGAGAGTCCGATCCGTCAATCAAAGGCACATTCAAACACTGAAAACCCGGGGTGTGAGCCGTGTAGGTATGCATGCTCGTGGTGAGTGGGAATGGGACGTTCCCCATGATGCGCTCGATTTTACGCTAATTACAGCGGATATGTTGCCAAGTAATTTAAAGCAAGTACCATGGCAGTCAAACGTGGACATTGTGTATCGAACCGACTTTGAGCGACACGTCTGGTTAATCAACAGCCCGAATGCAGTCATTGAAGCGGTTTGTGATCGGGGGGACGTGGTATCGCCTTATGGTAAAGATGACATTTGTGAAATTGAGTTTGAACTAAAGCAAGGGCTGGAAAAAGATCTGTATGAGATGGCTTTATTAATGGCGCATACCGTCCCGTTACAAGTCTGTACTGTGAGTAAGGCGCAAAGAGGCGTTCGATTAAAAAATCCTATTATTGAATTGCCTGACATCCTTCCTGAGTCGGCTTCCAATACTGAGCAAAGTGTCTATTGGTATGAAGTCTGGTTAACATATTGGGAGGCCATGATCCATAGAAAAGAAGATGCATTGTTTAACGAAGTAAAGCACGCATTGCAGTCGTTGAAATGTCTTGTGTCGAATGACTTTTCTCAAGAAATAGAGTCATTACTGGATGTAATAGATTCGACAACTGAAGACGATTCGCCTTTATATCAACAGTTGCCTTTGCAAATCCAAATGGGCGTCTGTATGTTAAAAATAGGGCACTGGCTTAATTCACAGCAATAAATCATAAATGGGTTGAGGCGCTTATGACCAAGATAATGGATGCACTTTCAGGCGATGATTCTAATAAAGTGATGACAAAAAATAATAACCCTTATTTGATCGCGTATGCGAAAGAAAAAGGGGACGCAAAGCGCTTAAGTGAATTGCAAGACCGCTATGAAATGCATAATTTACCGTCTTTAGCAGACGCGGTTTGGGAAGACATTAATGGCGTTATTTGTGTTAGTGACTATGTGTATACACAATTGTTACGTCATCCTAAATGGATCATTAATCTGATTAGTATTACACCCGAAACGTTGCCTACACCTTCCGTTGCTGACATTCTTATTTCTTTAGACAACCCGTTAGAAATGGATGAAAAAGCGCTTATGTCTCGCCTAAGATTGGTTAGACAGTATTGTATGGTTTGCCTAATTTTTTTAGATATTCGTCAAGTCATTGGCTTGAAGTCGCTAACGAATTATCTAACATTACTCGCGGATGCGTGCGTCAATGCCAGCATTAAATGGATCGAGCAGTATTATTCGACACTCTATGGAAGAGCAATTGACTCAAATGGTAAAGACCTTTCTTTGATTGTTGTTGGCATGGGGAAATTGGGGGGAGGAGAGCTTAATCTGTCTTCTGATATCGATTTGATCTTTGCTTTTCGTGAGCATGGTGACACTCAAGGAGGAAAAAAGTCCCTTTCTCATCAAGAGTATTTTACGAAAATTGGTCAAAAATTGATTCAACATTTAGATGTGGTGAACGCCGATGGTTTTGTGTTCCGTGTGGACATGCGTTTACGGCCTTTTGGTCAAAGTGGCGCTTTGGTTCTCAACTTAGATTCGTTGGAAAACTACTATCAAGATCAGGGTCGAGACTGGGAACGTTATGCCATGATTAAGGCCCGTGTGATGGCAGGAACCCCACAAGACGTGACGGCCTTTGAGCAGTTACGACGCCCTTTTGTTTTTCGGAAATACTTAGATTTTTCGGCCATCTCTGCGTTGCGCGATTTAAAAAATATGATCGAAAAGGAAGTTCAGCGAAAAGGTATTGAACACAATATTAAGCTGGGTGAAGGCGGGATTAGGGAGATTGAGTTTATTGTGCAAGCGATTCAAATATTGCACGGAGGTCGAGACACGTGTTTGCAAGCCCAATCTTTGTATCAAGTACTGCCTTATCTCTCCCAGCAGGAATATCTAGAAACAGCTCAAACCGATGCATTATGGAAGGCATATTCGTTATTTCGCCGAGTAGAGCATGGGTTACAAAGCATCCGAGATGAGCAGACACAACTGTTACCAACAGAAGACAATGAAAGAGCCTTACTGGCTGCAATGTTGGGTTTTGACGCATGGTCGTCACTTGATACATTGCTTTGGCAACAAAGAAAGTGGGTGCATGCGGAGTTTGAAAAACTCATTGCAGAAGAGCAAGAAACGAATCATGCCTTGCCACATTTAGAATCATGGCGCGTTTTGTTTAAAAACGAGGCGTCTAGAGAAGCTATTGAAGAGTTGGTTGATGGTATTGAGTGGAAAAATACAGAAACAAGTGTGCTACAAATACAGCGCTTCGTGGCCTCACGGGGCGTGGTATTTATGCAGCCTATCGGACAAGAACGGCTTGCCACTTTTTTTGCTAGTTTTGCTCTGAAACTGATAGAAGAAAATAACCCTGATCTCGTGCTAGAGCGTGTTTTACTTATCCTGGAGGCGGTATTACGTCGTACATCGTATTTGGTTTTATTATGCGAAAACCCAACGGCGATTACTCATTTGATTCGTTTATGTCGAGAAAGTGTTTGGTTCTCCGAAGCCATTTCAAGCACTCCAATGCTATTGGATGAACTGTTGGATGCGCAAACATTATTCTCTCCTCCTAATAAAGCATCCATGGAAGCCGAGTTAAGACAAACTTTGCTTCGCCTACCGGAAGAAGATGAAGAAGCAAAAATGGATGCGATGAGGCGTTTTAGACATTCTCTCATCTTACGTATTGCGGCGTGTGATATAACGGATGTATTGCCTTTAATGAAAGTGAGCGATCACTTAACTTGGTTGGCCGAGATTCTTTTAGAGCAAGTATTACAACAGGCATGGCATTACCTAACGCAACGACATGGCTACCCAACCGATGAACAAGGTAACCCTGTTTATACGCCTCAATTGGTGATTGTTGGATATGGTAAATCGGGTGGCTGGGAACTGGGTTATGATTCGGACCTTGATCTTGTTTTCTTACACAACTCGAATCACACATTGTCTACCAACGGCAATCGTAGTGTTGATAACCTTACGTTTTATACTCGACTTGGTCAGAGAATTATTCACTTATTGACCAGTTATACAGCCAGTGGTCGTTTGTATGAAGTGGATATGAGGCTCAGGCCATCCGGTAATTCTGGGTTGTTGGTGTCCAGTTTAATCGCCTTTCGTGAATATCAGGCAAACGAAGCATGGGTCTGGGAACATCAAGCGTTAACAAGAGCAAGGCCACTTGCAGGAAGCCAAGAGCTTGTTGCTCAGTTTAATAAGGTGCGGTCGGATACCTTATCCAAATCACGTCAATCTACAGAACTAAAAGCAGAAGTGGTTAAAATGCGTGAAAAAATGAGAGCGCATTTAGACACGAGTAAAAAAAATTTAGAGTTCGATATTAAGCAGGGTAAGGGTGGTATTATTGATATTGAATTTTTGGTTCAATATTTAGTGCTTTTGCATTCTCATACTCATTCAGAGTTGGTTGTGTTCTCAGATAATATTCGTCAACTTGAAGAGGCGGCAAAGGTTGGGGTGATTTCTCAAGAAAATGCTGAGCAACTGGCGGAAAGTTACAAACTGTATCGCGCTTATGTCCATCGATTAACCTTGCAAAAACAAGGACGCGTTGTGCCTAAAGAGGCTTTGTTGGCCAATCAGCAAACCATATCTGCTTTGTGGGATGATTTTGTTGAGTCGCCTACATTATAGAAATAATGAAAAATCGTTAATGATCTGTCATTCTAGGCCGATAGCGTTGTGCAATATTTTTATTGTTGATATCAATAAGGAGAATGACTATGTCCGCAATCAGTGGTGCATCCTCGTCATATGGGACTGAAGTGTTAAGTGCAAGATTAGCACAATCAGCGCAAAAGCAAGAAGGTCAAGCTGCGTTAAAACTGCTAGAGAGTGCGGGAGCAACGGCTCCTGCGAAATCAACGGTTCCTCAAGGTAACCTGGGTAATTCTATAAACGTCCACGTTTAAATTGCGTTTGCTACTGATGAGAAGCCAGAATTGAAAAGCCAGATAAAAATGATTTTTATCTGGCTTTTTTTATGTTTTGTATGTTCTTTGAGAAAAATGCAACGTAAAACCGGATGGGTTAAATATGGTTTAAGCCAACGCCTTTTATTAACGCGATTAACATGCGACCGCTTTTTTCTCGGTGTTGATGATGAATTAAACGTGCTTTTTCCGAATTTCTGTTTTCGATTGCACTGATCACATCAAGATGATCTTTATTTGAATTCGTTGGTTTAGGTCGCATTTTTAAAGTCAACATGCGAAACCTATGTGACTGCTCAATAAAATTACTGACCAAAGACTGTAGTCGGTTGTTGTCAGCAAATTCGACTAAATAGCGATGAAATTGCTCGTCTGCCTGCGCCCACTCTGTCAAATTATCTTGGTCTAATGTTTTATTCATTGTATCAACAGCGTCATGCATTAAAGACAACTGTTCTTTTGTTAAGCCTTTTGTTGCACATAATGCTGCTGCAGTGGATTCTAAACCGGTAAGGATTTCATAGATTTCTTGCATGTCATCGATAGAAATAGGCTTAACGCGCATTCCATGGCGAGGTTTCAGTTCTATTAACCCCTCGCTTGCAAGCTGCAACATGGCTTCTCTAGTAGGCGTTCTGCTCATATTAAGAAGAACCGACACCTCGGCTTCTGTCATTTGTTGACTGGAGTGGAGTTCGTTATCAAGAATTTTGCGTTTAAGTTCTCGATAGGCTTTGTCTGCTAAAGATACTTTTGTTTTCACCGCTTTTAATGCCATGGAATGTTTTTTATCCTTAATCGTATTTATCGGGTCTTTATGCGTTGTTCCAAGGAAGAGGATTTGTAGATTAAATCTTCTATTTTTATATTCCTCATATAATCTTGAGCGCAATTATGAAGTTCAGACTGATGTAAAATATGTTCAACGACATGTTGTTGCAAATTATACACACAATCACCGCCAAAGTTTAAGGTTGTGAAAGCGTATTCATGTGGGATCCACTGAGCTTCACCCGTTTTTCGGGTGGATATAATACCATTCCCTTCAAGTTTAAGGGATCCTTTACTTCCCTCTATGTGCATTTCGCCCATGGTTAAACGCATATTTTCGGCAGCGTGATCGGCTAAGCGGTTGCCATCAAAGATGCCTCGAATATTATTATTGAATTGGAATAAAACGATGCCTGCATCTTCTCCTTTAATTGCTGGGTTTAATTGTTGTAAATCAGCATAAACAGAATCAACTTCGCCCAGTAAATAGCGGAAAACATCCACCCAATGAATGCCGGTTTCATGAATGAGAAAACGTTCCATATCACGAAAATAAGGCTGTCTTGCTAAATAGGCGTCTTGGCCTTGGCCATCTCCTGGTCGTAAACGAAAGGTCAGATTGTATAAATTACCTAACTGTTCACTTAGGAGGATTTTCTTAATTTCTTGATACCAAGGTTGGAAGCGAAAATTTTCGTGGATAATAACCGTCGCATTTTTCTCTTGGATAAGCTGAGTGAGTGTTTCAGCTTCTTCTAAAGAGGTTGTGAAAGGCTTTTGGCAAATACAAGGAATGCCTCGTTCTATCGATGCGGTTACGTAATTCACATGCGTGTGTGGTGGTGTAATGATGTCTACTAAATCTGGCTTTACTTCATCTAGCATTTGAATAAAGTCAGTATAAATAGCAGGAATGGCATGTTCTTGAGCAACAGAGGAAGCGACTGTGGCGCTACGATTGCATAGTGCCACTAATTCTACTTCTTGTATACGTGCCCAAGCATTGTAATGGAATTGGCTAAAATAGCCGGTTCCCACTGTCGCCACTCGAAGTTTTTTTTGCACGTTTACCACCCCCGTCGTTTATTTTTGAAGCTGAGCCATGACTGCTGTTGTGATGGCGTCAGTACCGGCAGATCCACCTAATTCATAAGGGATTAAGTCACCCGCTATAAAGGCATTGTCAACCGCTTCACGAATGAAGTTCGCAGCTGTTGAGCACGCTGGTAGATTATGAGTTTGATCTAACCAATCTAACATCATTGCAGAAGATAGGAACATCGCGGTAGGGTTTGCTTTGCCTTCGCCTACAATGTCAGGAGCACTACCGTGGCATGGTTGGAACACAGCATGTTCATTGCCAATGTCTGCTGATGGTGCCATACCCATGCCGCCCATCAATGCGGCACCTAGGTCTGAAAGGATATCACCAAACATATTCTCTGTTACTAACACGTCAAAATGCCATGGATGACGTACTAAGTTCAATGCCATTGCATCAACATAGCTGTGATCCGCTGTGATGTTTGTATTCAATGCGGCTTGTTCATCAAACACTTTGCGGAAAAAAGCGAAGGATTGGAAAACGTTTGCTTTGTCTACGCAGGTTACTTTACCTTCGCTGCCGTTTTGCTTTCTATGAGACGCAAGTTTAAACGCAAAATCAAATAAACGTTCAGAAACAGCACGCGTAATAACCATGGTGTCTTTTGCAACAGAGTCGTTTTCTACTGTTCCTTTACCGTGAGACGCGAACAACCCTTCTGTTGACTCACGGATAAGCACTAAATCAATGTCTTTTGCTTTTTCGCTTGCAAGCGGTAAATCCAAACCCGGTACTAAGCGTACTGGGCGCACACCTGCATAAAGACCCAACTCCATACGAAGATCAATTTGCGGTGATACTTCGGTGCCGTCAGGGTAACGAACAGCAGGTAGCCCCATACAAGATAATAAAATTGCATCCGCTTCTTTTGCGACTTTCTTAGAGGTCGCAGGGAAAGATTCACCCGTATCTCTATAAAGTGCTGCACCTGCTGGGACATCTGTAAAGTTAAGTTTAACTCCATCTGCTTTTTCACACGCTGCGTTCAGCAATTCTAAACACGGTGGTGTGATCTCTGGACCAATGCCATCACCTGAAAACACCGCAATATCAAATGTTTTTAACGTAGAGCTCATTTTTTATTCTCCGATTTATAAATTGGGCGCTGAAGGCCCTGTGAAATGCCAATGACTAGGCGCAAGGCCCGCATTATCTTGAGATAGCGTTGCTACTTGATGACCTAATAAACAGCCTAGATATAAGGTTTTATGATCGTCCCCACCAAAGGCGAGACTGGAAATGTTTTGCAATACTTGGCTTTTAACATTGTCTAAATGAGGTCTACCCATTGAATGTGTTAGGAAGGCATCTTCAACCCAAGTAAGGTGATCTGTGTCCACATCAATGAGCATGGTTTCTTGTGTTTTCCCATCAGCAGAGACTTTAATAACTTGGTTGCTGACAATACTGGTGATCCAGAAAGAATTCTCTTGATCAAATACCAATCCATCTGGGTAAATGCCCCTACCAAAGGTTGCAATGGTGGTTTTGTCTGTTAGATCGCCATTTTCTAAGACCGTGAAACGGCTTAAACGGCGAGAAAAGGTTTCATTTACATAAAGAAAGCGACCATCAGGGGACACAATGCATTCGTTGGTATAGCCAAGGTTATCCGCCACAATTTTTGCTGTACCGTTCTCCCATAAAATAATAAAGCCATCTTGTATGTTAGAGCGGTAAGCGTCCGCTCTGGGTTTCGTCCTAGTGCTTACGGTTATCCAAATGCGGCCTTGGAAGTCAAGGTGAACATAATTGGTTGGAGGAAGAGGGTCGCCATCAAGTTCAATGAGAAATGTCGTTAAAAGACCATCAGGGGCTAAGCGGTATACGCCGCCGTCTTTGTTTCCTAAATGCGCGATTAAGAAGTCACCATTTTCTAATAAACAGATTCCGTTTGGTTTTAATTCGAAATCCGTTGTCTGTGCCAAAATAGAAAATTGTTGACCGTTCTTCTCAATAATAGACACGCCTCCATCCCAATTAGAGCAGTAAATACGGCCATTGGATGTGGTTAATACGCACTCTGGACGACGTAAATTGTCGCCAAGGAAGCGAATTTGGTCTAGTTTGAACATTCGTAAACCCCTTTTATTTTTGTAATATTCATTGGCAATTACAATAACGACTTTTAAAACTTATTGCAAAATAAATTTATTAATGTATACATTATATGGTTTGTTCAATAGAATAGGTTACCTCACTTAGTGAGAATAAAAACAAAAAAAGTGGAGAATACAGATGAAGAAGATTGTGACAGCCTTAGTTTCTGGTGTTTTAGCGGTAAGTTTAACAACCAGCGTTATGGCAAAAGACCGTTATCCTGAAAGGGATATCACAAACGTTGTTGTATGGTCTGCAGGTGGCGGTACAGATGTAATTAATAGAATGATTTCATCTGAAATGGCGCCTTTCTTAGATGTAAATATCAACGTAACTAACCGCCCTGGCGGTGTGGCTGGTTCATTGGGTATGAGCTATGTTCATAAAATCAAAGCCGATGGGTACACTTTAGTAGGTCTATCTGAATCCGTGGTTGCCTCTGCTGTTCAAGGTGGTTGGAACCAACGTATGGACGTTTGGTATCCATTTATTGTTGGAGGTTCACCTGATCTTATCTCGGTTGCTGCAAACTCGAAGTACAATACACTTGAAGATTTGATTAAGGATGTGAAAGCAAACCCTAAATCAGTGAAAGCAAGTGCTGGTGGCGCGGGTTCTATACATCATTTGAATCTTCTTGCTGTTGCTAATGGCACCAATACAGAGTTTAACTACATTCCGTATCCTGGTTCTGCACCAGCCCAAACGGCCGTGCTAACAGGTGAAGTGGATCTGGTTATCACGTCTTTGGCCGAGCAACAACAGCTCATTAAAGGTGGTCAGTTGAAACCTTTGGCAATGTTAGTTAAAAACGCACAAGCACTAGAAGGTGTGGGTGTTATTCCATCTGCGTTTGAGACATTCCCTGCGTTGACTAAACATTTGCCAATCATGCAAGCAATTGGTTTTGCGGTCAGACAAGATGCTCCTGATTCTGTGAAAGCAAAATTAACGAACGCGTTTAATCGTGCGATTTCAGGTCCTAAATTGCAAGCTTGGGCAAAAGACAATTATTACGTTCTTTCAGGCCTATCTGGACAAGAAGCAAGTAATGAATTTGCGTTCCTAGAATCTTTGTTCTCTTGGACATTGAAAGATTTAGGTTCTGTAAAAGTTGATCCAACTGCTTTAGGTATTCCAAAGCCATCTGAACTGTAATTCAAAAAGCGTATAGTAGGGAAAAGATGTACTTGTCTTTTCCCTACTTTGCTTGTCTCGATTGAAAGCAAAATTCACACTGGGGGATCTATGCTACCTGAACAACTCATGACATTACGCCGTGCAGATCTAAAAACCTCGATAGTCTTGATTGTTCTATCGTCTCTCATGATTATTGAAAGTTTTAACTTCCCTCTTTCGGACAGTTACGCTGGAGTAACGAATGCTTGGTACGTGTCTCCTGCATTATTTCCAATATTGATTGCCATCATTCTGCTGTTGTGTGGCATCGTACTTTTTCTAAAAGCTTTGGTTTTTGTTAAAGCTAATGCTGGAACGACCCCTGCAAGAGAAAGCGCCGAAAGTTGGGGACGTTTTGTATTATTAGTGTCGTTAATTGCTGGGCAGGTATATGGCTGGGTTCCTATTGTAGATTTTGCGCTAGCGGCTTTTATTTTCTTGTTTTTATTCATATTTTCTTTTTATGCAGACAGTGTTCTTATTCAGAAAAAGACCTTGGTGTTGTGGTCAACTTTGTCCATCATTTTCATCATTATTTCTCAGATTTTCACCCCCAGTGAAGAGGGTCGTTTTCTTCTAGATTGGGTGGTTGTGCTCGTGATCGGTGTGATTCTCTTTATGAGTAAGCGCTGGGCGAATCAAACGGATACAAACAAAGCATGGCGTTCAAGTTGGAAGGCTGCGTTGATTGTGACTGTTATTGTTTGTCCTGTATTTCGACTTGGTATGTTAGTGCCTTTGCCAACTGAAGGGTTGGTTATTGAAAAAATGGTAGATGCGAAATACGTCATTCGAGATATGTGGAGAGGTAAATAACCATGGACATTATGTCATCCTTTAGTGTGTTTGGCGGCACCTTGTTATCACTTCTTTCGTCGCCAGCAAACCTGTTGTTGCTTTTAGGTGCATCGTTTGCCGGTATTATTTTTGGTGCGTTACCAGGACTGACCGCGACCTTAGGCGTTGCGTTGTTAACGACTTTAACCTATGGCATGGATGTTAATACGGCTTTGGTTGCGTTACTTGGCTTGTATGTGGGCGCAATTTATGGAGGCTCCTACCCTGCGATTTTGATTAATATACCGGGCACTGCCGCAGCGGCAGCTACTTCGTTAGACGGCTACCCGTTAGCCTTAAAAGGGCAAGGTGGACGAGCGTTAGGCTTAACAACGACCGCATCGTTAATCGGTACGTTAATGGGAATTTTGGTGTTGGTGATTGCTGCTCCATGGGTAGCGAAAATGGCGTTACAGTTCACTTCATTTGAATTTTTCTTATTGGCTTTATTTGGTATTTTGATTAGTGGCACGTTAACCAGCTCTGATTTGGTTATTAAAGGCTGGATTGCTGGGTTATTAGGTTTGGCAATCTCAACCATTGGGCGTGACCCCCTACAGTTTTTCCCTCGTTTTACGTTTGATATGCCAAACCTTGATCAAGGCTTAGAAGTGGTGCCTGTTTTGATAGGCGCGTTCGGCATTCCACAAGTTATTAAAGCATTGCGTAACAAAGAAAGCTTGGGTGCAATGCAAGACTTTGGGCGTATCTTACCAGAATGGTCTACCTTATTTAAAAATGGCAAAAACATCACCCGCTCCTCTATGATCGGCATCGGTATTGGTGCGGTTCCTGGAATTGGAGAAGACATTGCGGGTTGGGTTTCTTATGGGGCGGCAAAAAATACGTCTTCTCACCCAGATACATTTGGAACGGGTGAATCTGAAGGCATTATCGCATCAGAAACGGCAAATAATGCCTGTATCGGCGGCGCTCTGATTCCTTTGTTGACTCTGGGCATTCCGGGCAGTCCACCCGCGGCGATGTTATTGGGAGCACTGATGCTTCACGGCATTACGCCAGGGCCTATGATCGTAATAGAAAATCCTGCTTTCCTAATTGAAGTAACGGCCATTCTTGTATTGTGCTCTGTTGCCATGTGGGCAAATGGCATGTTCTTGGCCAAGCAGGTAGTTAAAGTGCTGAGTATTCCAGCGCCTATTTTCTTACCTGTTGTGACTCTCATGTGCATTCTAGGTTCGTACGCTTTGGGTTTGAATGTTTTTAATCTTTATATGATGGTGCTGGTTGGAATTTTTGCTTATTTCCTGGGTGAAATGCAGTATCCCATTTCTCCTCTTGTGATTGGTGTCATTCTTGGTCCTATGGCAGACGAGAACTTACGTCGTGCTTTGATGGTGTCTGAAGGCAGTTTAATGCCATTTATTGAGCGTCCTGTATCCATTCTTTTATTATTGGTTATTGTGCTTGTGCTGCTGACTAAAGTGCCGCAATACCCAATATTTAAAGGTTGGATAATGAAAAAACTGGGCTTCGGCCCTGCAAAGGTAAAAGGTGCTTAATATGAGTGTATTGTTGGGCTGTATTGCGGATGATTTTACTGGAGCAACAGACATTGCATCGGTATTACGTCGAGAAGGTATGCAGGTATTGCAGGTTAATGGTTTGCCAACGGAGGGAATGATTTACCCTGATTATGTGGATGCCATCGTTGTAGCGTTGAAGTCTCGTACAGAGCCAGTAAACGACGCTGTTGACTTGTCATTGAAGGCGTGTGACTGGTTGTTAGAGCAAGGTGTTGTACAGGTTTTCTTTAAATATTGTTCGACATTTGATTCGACACCAACAGGCAATATAGGCCCTGTAATCGACGCATTAATGACAAGGTTAAATACATTTAAAACCCTTGTCAGCCCAGGCTATCCTGAGAATGGGCGTACGGTTTATGGGGCTAACTTATTTGTTCTTGGTCTACCACTAGCAGAGTCACCAATGAAAGACCATCCATTAACGCCAATGCAAGATTCTAATTTGATGCGTTTGCTATCCACGCAAACAAAAGCACAGATTAAACAGGTGACGTGGCAACAAGTGCAGCAAGGAGAAGAGACGGTAAAGTCTGAGTTTGAATCCGCACAAGAGGAAACACCTACGATATGGGTGATGGATGCGTTAACCGATGATGATTTGATTACATCAACATTTGCCGCAGAAGACATGACGTTGCTCACAGGCGGTGCAGCACTTGCGCAAGGGTTGCCGGCTTTATATCGTAAAAAAGGCTGGATGAAAGAAGAGAGTGCGCAAAACAGTATGTTCTTACCAAAAGGCCATTCATTGGTATTGGCTGGCAGTTGTTCAACAGCAACCAGAGGGCAGGTTGAATGTTTTTTAGAGCATTACCCCGGTCTCTCTGTTGATCCATTAGCTTTGTCTAAAGATGAACAAGAATACACGAGGCTACTGCAATTTGTGAAAGAACATGTTGGAAATACGCCTGTTTTAATATACGCCAGTGATACACCGGAAAATGTAACGGCGATTCAGCAAGAATTAGGTCAAGATATTGCTGGTAAATTGGTTGAGTCGTGTCTCGCTCGTTTGGCGTTAGAAGCAACAGAGCATTTTAGTGTGACGAAGGTGGTTGTCGCGGGAGGGGAAACCTCGGGTGCTGTGGTTTCCGCATTACAGGCTAAGACATTGTTGATTGGCGACCCAATTGAACCCGGTGTGCCGTGGACGGTGTTACAAGGCGAGAAAAAAGTAGGAATAGCATTAAAATCTGGCAATTTTGGCTCCAGAGATTTTTTTCTAAAAGCGTTGTCTCGTGCTTCTAAGTAAGCCGTGTGTTAGGCCGATGTGATGTAAGGAATTTAATTATGTTTACGATTACTGTGACTTTTACGGTAAAAAACGAAGATGTCGATCGCTTTAGAACCTTGATACTAAATCAAGCTCAAGATTCATTAACGAAAGAGTTAGCTTGTCGTGTCTTTGATGTTGCTATCGGTGAGAGTAAAGAGGGCATTGTGCCGTTTTTTTTGTATGAACTGTACGATACTGAATCCGATTTTAAAGCACATTTAAACAGCACTCACTTTATTGATTTTAATAAAGTTAGTGCACCTTATGTGGTCAGCAAAGTGGTTGATGCTTGGGAGAGAATTTCCTCTTAGAGCCTGTGCATTTAGTGCATGGACTCCTTTTTATTTTTAGGAAGGCCATAGAGAAATTTTTTATGGCTTTTTTGTATTGAATTTGAGTATTTAAAGAAATTCCAATGTCTATAAAATGGGTGCGAAGAGTGTTTTAGCGGTTTTTCCTGGAATTTCCTTGGCGAGGCGAGGTACAAGGTATCCGGGTAATTCTGCGGCAACCTCCCCCATGAGTTTTTGCGCCTGTTCTAAAGGGAAATCAAAATGTGCAGCGCCTTCAACGGGATCAAAGAGAAACATGTAGTAGGGTAATATACCGTGTTTGAATAGAGCTTCACTAAGGTTAACTTGGCTTTCAAGAGTGTCGTTAATGCCTTTTAATATCACACCTTGGTTGAGCACTAGTGCACCAGCGTTTTTTAAACGTTGAACCGCTAAAGCTACGTCGGTCGCAATTTCATTGGCGTGATTAATATGAAGCACCATCACCACATCTAAGGGCGTCTGTTCAATCCATTGGAGCATATCAGGCGTCACTCGCTGAGGAATCACTACAGGCAAGCGACTGTGGATTCTTACGCGTGTTACTTGAGGTAAAGACTCAAGTGATTGAATGCGTTTACTAAGTTGGCTGTCTTTCATAATTAATGGGTCGCCACCACTTAAAATGACTTCATTAATAGAAGGGTGCTGCTCAATGTACTCTAACACAGATTGCCATTCATCTTGGGCGAGCTGGTTGTCACCGTAAGGGAAGTGTCGTCTGAAACAATAACGGCAATTTACCGCGCAAGTGCCCGTTGTAATGATTAACAAGCGGTTTTTGTATTTGTGTACTATCGCTTTTTGGGGTGTGTGTTCTGCTTCTTCTAATGGGTCTTTACCATAGCCTTCGATTGTTAAATTTTCAGAATGCACAGGGAGTATTTGTAACAATAGCGGATCATTTGGATTGTTTTTTTCGATTCTATCCAAATACGGTTTGGGTGCTAAGAGTTTAAATGGATGTGTGGCGTCTTCACTGGCGCTTGATAAATATTGAGGTAAGTGAAGATAATCTAAGAGTTCTGGAATCGAAGTGATGGCATTAGAAAGTTCTTGCTGCCAAGAAATAGCGGGTTCAGTTTGTGTTTTGATTCTGTTCACGTCAAATGTCTGCAAAATAAGATGAATATGGGTTATTATTGCGGCAAATTAAGTGATCGCTTTGATCACTCGCTCTGTAAAAGTCCCGCAAAGCGTTGTGCTTGCTTTACTTTTGCTGACCTCCTTTATACGACGAGTTAGCAAAGAGCGTTTATCTCAATGAAAACACGGTGAGGAATTATGGCAAATCATTCAACCAGCGATATGCGTACTGGTACTAAAGTTATGGTCGATAATGATCCATGTACGGTTTTGGAAAATGAACACGTTCGTCCAGGTAAAGGACAAGCGTTCAACCGTCTCAAACTACGTAACTTAAAAACAGGTCGTGTTTGGGAGCGTACGTTCAAGTCTGGTGATTCTCTTGAGGCGGCTGATGTCATGGAAACAGACATGGAGTACCTGTATACCGATGGTGAATTCTACCACTTTATGGCAACAGACGGCACCTTTGAACAACATGGTGCGGATGCAACGGCAGTAGCGGATACGGTTAAATGGCTTAAAGAGCAAGAAACATACATGATTACGCTTTACAACGGTGCACCGTTGTCCGTAACGCCGCCGAACTTTATTGAATTAGAAGTCACTGAAACAGACCCTGGTTTAAAAGGTGACACGGCAAATGGCGGCTCCAAGCCAGCAACGTTATCGACGGGCGCGGTTGTACGTGTGCCGCTTTTCATCAATATTGGTGAAGTGTTACGAATTGATACTCGTACGGGTGATTACGTGTCACGAGCAACAGGTAAATAAAGCCAGTTTAAAAAGAATGAGGTACGAGCACATTGGTTCTTTCATTGTGTGTTTGTTATCGAGAAAAAATCATGTCATTTAGGGAGATGCCATTTTGCCATCACTTTATAAAGACATGATTTTTTTGTTTGTGCGGTATTTTTTGCAATAGCGGGTTAATGCGTGACATCTTTGTCGGTCGAGACCCTGCCGTTTTGCTTTATCCAGAGTGCAGTCTTTTTTAGGGGCGATTTTTTCGTGGGTATTGATTTGGCAAGCCGAGAGATTGAATCCAACCAAAGTGTTACTTAGTGTATTGTTAGTAAATCATTTCAAGTTGCGTTCACCTACATTAAAATGCATTCAGTTTATGTAGGAAGTGATATGAGCAACTTAGGTACCGTAGAGAAAGCGTATCACGAGTCTGTGATGACGCATTTTGAGAACAAAACAAACGCGACTTTTTCTGAGCGTATTGAGGCACTGATTCATGAGTTCTTATCAACGGATCGAATCACATCCGAGTTGAATAACGATGAGTTGAATAAGATATTCTCACAGGTTTCTATTCCTGAAGAGGGGCTTGAAGAGTCGGATTACTTACAAGGTATGACGGAACATGTCATCGGTCATACAATTAATACGGGGTCTCCTTATTTTATCGGTCATATGACGACCTTGTTGCCGAGCTTTATGCGTCCAATTTCGAAATTAATCGCTACCATGAATCAGAATGTGGTGAAGGTAGAAACGTCAAAGTCGCTGACTTTTTATGAAAAACAAGCGTTAGCGATGTTGCATAAGGCGGTTTACAATCAGAATGACGATTATTATAAAACAGTCCTTTCAGATCACAGTAGCCCTCTTGGTTTAATTACATCAGGGGGCACTCTGGCGAACATCGCCGCGTTGCAGTGCGCGCGAAACCACTCATTAGCGCCTTTTGCAGATATTGAACAGGAAGGTTTTTTTGCGGCTCTTAATAAAGCAGGCTTTACACAAAGTGTGGTGATTGGCTCGTCTTTGGCGCATTATTCGATTGAAAAAAGCATGGGGTTATTGGGTTTAGGTAAGCAAAATCTGTTGTCTATTCCTGTTGACAAGAATCAAAAAATAGACTTAATGGCTTTACGCGAGACGCTGGTTAATTGTGCAAATCAACGTATTCATGTGAGTGCGATTGTCGGTGTTGCTGGCTCCACTGAATGTGGATCTTTTGATCCGTTATCCGAAATGGCCGATTTGGCTGAGGAGTTTGGTGTGTACTTCCATGTAGATGCTGCATGGGGTGGGCCATTGGTTTTTTCTGATCAACATCGTAATTTATTGTCTGGTGTTGAGCGTGCTGATTCAGTGACCATTGATGGACACAAGCAACTGTATTTACCAATGGGAATTGGGATTGTGCTGTTTAAAAACCATGAGACAGGCAGATTGATTACGAATGAGGCCAATTATATTATTCGAGCCGCTTCCCCAGATTTAGGACGAATGGGAGTGGAAGGCTCGAGACCTGCGAATGTGTGTTATTTGCAAGCGGCTCTGTGTTTGATCGGTAAAAAAGGCTACGCTCACTTGCTTGATAACAGCATTAAGACAGCTCATCAAATGGCCAGTGATATTCAGTCTTCTCTTGATTTTGAATTATTGAATGAACCGCAAGCGAATATCTTTCTGTATCGCTTTATTCCTGAAGCGTACCGTGGTCTGACTCAATATTCAGTGGACGATAATCAGGAGATAGATCGTTATAATATCCAGCTGCAGGAATTGCAATTAAGTCGGGGGGCAACATTTGTATCACGAACGCTTTTTAAGATTGATTCTGAGCAATCTGTTGTGGGGTTGAGAGTGGTTATCGCAAACCCGTTAACTACGGTGATGCATTGCCGAGCGGTACTAGAGGATCAGCGCAACATTGTTAGGAGCTTGGAGTCGTCACAGGCATAGAGACGTTATCTCGTATTTTTTATTCATACTTTTGCCTTCTATTATTCACACGTCAGAGCGATAACGAATTTACGATGTATCAAAAACAGCAATGGCAGCCCAGTACTGAAATAGCGACTTTACGCAAACGAGCGGAATTGTTTTCTCAAGTACGTCACTTTTTTTATGAGAGAAATGTGATGGAGGTGGACACTCAAATGCTTTCTTTAGCGTCCATCTCCGATCCTCATATTGAAAGTTTAAGTTTGCAAACTGCGATAGAAGGCAAACCGACGACCTATTATTTACAAACGTCTCCTGAGTTTGCCATGAAGCGATTGCTTTGTGCTGGTGCAGGCAGTATTTACCAACTTGGAAAAGTGTTCCGTGCAGAAGATCGAGGCCGTCGTCATGCATTGGAATTCACCATGCTTGAATGGTATCGCGTTGGTTTTGATCATTGGCAATTGATGGATGAAATTGAGCAGTTATTAAAGCGTGTTGCCAACAATGAACGGCTTGTGTGTGAACGCATGAGTTATAAAGAGACGTTTGAAACGGTTTTAGGGTTTAATCCTTATGCGGTAGGCTTAAAAACACTGCAAACCGTGTCTTATCAACACACCGAATATGGTTTAGCAGAAACAGACCGTGATACCTTATTGGAATTGTTGTTTAGTCATGTAATTGAACCAAAAATAGGCTGGCAACAACCGTGTTTTATCCATAGCTACCCGGCCTCTCAAGCAGCATTGGCGAAAAAAATTCAGGTGGATGGTGATGATATTGCGGCACGCTTCGAGCTTTATTGGCAAGGAATGGAATTGGCGAATGGTTATTTTGAATTAACGGACGCCGATGAACAGGCCGAACGCTTTGCTGAGGAAATGGCTCAACGATCTTTACTTACATTGGCGCCTCGTCAGGTTGATGAACGATTGGTTTCAGCGTTAGAGGAGGGGATGCCCAGTTGTGCTGGTGTGGCGCTTGGTATTGATCGTTTATTGATGTTGCTTTGTCAGATAGATCATATTAATCAGGTGATTCCATTCGCTGATGACAGAGCGTAATCCGCACTAGAAAGTGATAGGGCACGATAAAGAGAAAGGAGTTGGAGAGAGTGTCGAAAACACAAGATGCTAAGTTACGTCTCACTTGGTTTGTGATTGCCTCGTTATTTGTTTTGGTGATGATTATTTGGCGAGGCGGTGATTTTCTAAAGCAGCAAAAGCTACAAGCATTGCAACAAGACGCTTCCATACAACTAGATCAATTGGGTGAAGTGCTAGAAAATGCCATTACCAAATATCAACACATGCCAGCCTTGTTGGCATCCAAGGATCGAGTTCGAAAAGCGCTAAGAGAGGGACTTGTCTCAGACATCAATCAGCTAAATCGAGAATTAGATCAAATAAACCGAATTACTGAAGCGTCGAACAGTTATATTTTAGATAAACATGGTTATACCATTGCCGCATCAAACTATGCGATGCAAGGGAGTTTTGTCGGCAAGAACTTCGCCTTTAGGCCCTACTTTAAACAGGCTATAGAGGGAAGTCTTGGTCGGTATTATGCTCTTGGAACCACATCCAACCGTCGTGGCTATTTCTTTTCTTACCCTGTCTATGATGGGAATGCCATTGTTGGTGTGGCGGTCGTGAAAATTGAATTAGAGCCTTTTGAAGAGCGGTTTTCCAATCAAGGGTACGAATTTCTATTGCTTGATCCGGATCAAGTTGTATTCGGCAGTTCACGTCCAGAATGGCTTTATAAAACCATGGAGCCACTTTCACATAAAGAGCTGGAGCGAATCGCAAACAGTAAGCGTTATAAAGATCAGCAGTTGTTCAAACTCCCTATTCTTAATGTTAAAGAATTTGATAAACAATCCCGTGTCGTTGAGTTTCTAAAAGCGTCTATCTCTTCTAAGCATGAAGATCGTTTTGAGCGTGTGGGGTATTTAGAAATGCGTCGCCCCATTCGCTTATTGGGCTTCCAAATTGCGTCTTTGTCACCGTTAAACCCTATTAATGACAGTGTTTTTCTGTGGCGTATGTTTGTTATTGGTAGTGTTACCATCATTGTGTTGATTACAGGGTTGGCGTTTTCACGGCGTCGAATGTTAAAAGAGCGTTTAGTAGCGAACGAAATGAGTCGCCATAATGACGCCTATATTCGTGCCATTATTCAAAATACACAGGCAGGTTTAGTTACTCTTGATCAAGATAAGCGTATTGAATCGTTTAACCCTGCCATAGAATCCCTTGCAGGGCATTCTTTATTGCCTTTTATCGGCCAAAAGTTGGATAGCCTTTATCAAAAGGATGTGTCATCCGAGATAGAAAAGAGCATCCAGTTTACTTCCGATAAGGATGAATTAAATTTCACTACGACGGAGGGCGTTTTGCGTTGTGAAGGAGATACGCCTAAAGCCGTTGAAATGAATTTATGCCTAATAGAATTGCCCCATCAGCGGAAGTATCTGGTTACTTTTCATGATATGACCGAGCGTAAGCGTTATGAGCGAGAAATTACCCAATCACGTACCGCGTTAGAAGTACGAGTTAAGGAAAGAACATTTGAATTAGAAGAGGCCAATCATCGTCTTCGAAAAGAAATTGATAAACATAAAGAAACGCAAAGAGAGCTTATTCAAACCGCAAAGTTAGCGGTATTAGGACAATTGAGTGCGGGTATCAATCATGAGTTGAATCAACCTCTCACCGCTATGCGAGCATTCTCGGAAAATGCACTGACCTTTTTAAAGCGTAATAATTTACCGTCTGTTGAAAAAAACTTGCTACAGATTAATTCATTAAGCCAGCACATGGGCGATATTGTGGCTCGCCTTAAAGTATTTGCTCGAAAAGGAGAGGTGCAACAGGGGGCCGTTCCATTGCAGCAAACGATTCTAGCGGCGGTGAGTATTATCGAATCACGCTTAAAAGACAGAGGCATTGCATTAATAGTTCCTGAGGATCATGCGGTCTCTGTGAAGGCTGATAGGGTTTTTTTGGAACAAGTGCTGGTTAATTTATTGTCAAATGCAGTGGATGCAGTGACGGAAAATAAAGAGGTTGAGCCTTCTATTATGATTAGTGTGTATCCAGTAGACCGTCAACGCATTGTGGTAAAGGTATCGGATTCTGGTCATGGATTAACGGCTGAAGCGCGTAAACATTTATTTGAACCGTTTTATACCTCTAAGCCCCATGGTGCAGGGTTAGGACTGGGTCTATCCATTAGTCAGCGTATTATTGAATCGATGAATGGGAAAATTTATGCAAATACAAATACAGAGAGTGGGGCGGAATTTTCTATTGAACTATTGCTTTACTCCAGTGTTGAGGATGAATAAATGCATTGCATCGATCTACTTATGTTTACGATATTCAAATAAAGGAAATGCATAATGTCTAGTTCTGGTGAAGTGATACTGATTGATGATGAACATTCGGTGCGCATGGCCATTGCGCAGACATTAGAGTTAGACGATTTTGAGGTGCATGAATTTTCTAATACAGAAGGCGTAATAAAAACAATTTCAATAGATTATTCAGGAATCATCGTCAGTGATATTAATTTGCCAGGGCAAAGTGGCCTAGCATTGTTTGATGATATTAAATTGGTTGATTCTGAAATCCCCGTGATTTTGATTACTGGGCACGGCGACATCAGCATGGCAGTAAATGCCATCCGCAAAGGCGTGTATGACTTTATTGAAAAACCTTTCTCTAATGCCGAGTTTCTTGAAGTGGTTCGCAGAGCCATGGAGAAGCGAAAATTATTACTCGAAAATAGACACTTACGATTAGAGCTTGCTGCTCAAAATGCCCCCGGCCCAAGAATCATAGGTAATACGCCAAGTATTCATACGCTAAGAAGTGTGCTGGTGCATGTGGCCGACACGGCGGCAGATATTATGATTTTTGGTGAGACAGGGACAGGGAAAGAGTTGGTTGCCCGTTATATACATGAGCATAGCGTGCGTCGAACGGCTCAGTTCGTGGCGATTAATTGTGGTGCCGTACCTGAATCGATGATGGAAAGTGAGTTATTTGGCCATGAGAAAGGGGCTTTTACTGATGCAAAACAGCAGCGTATAGGCAAGCTTGAGCATGCAAACAATGGCACACTCTTTTTAGATGAAATTGAAAGTATGCCAATGAGTATGCAAATTCGTTTGTTGCGAGTGTTAGAAGATCGAAAAATTGAACGTCTAGGCTCGAATAAGATCATCGATCTAAATTTAAGAATCCTGGCGGCCACAAAAGTGGATTTAAAACAGCTTAGTGAAACGGGAGCGTTTCGAGAAGATTTGTATTATAGGCTGAATGTCGTGCGTGTTGATATTCCCCCTTTGCGCGAACGTACGAGTGATATTTCCCTGCTGTGGCAGCATTTTTGTTTGGTTGCAACGGCTCAGTACAAAAGGGAGTCACAACCTTTGTCTGCCTCCAGAATGCACAGCTTATTAACTTATGATTGGCCTGGTAATGTCCGTGAGCTAAGAAATCTAGCAGAGCGATACATTCTAATGGGAGAAAGTGGTTCATTCGAGTTTGACGAAATCATTAGTAATGAGGCAAATCCAGGCGTTATGACATTGCCAGATCAAGTCGAACGTTTTGAAAAAACGTTATTAGAACAAGAGTTGCTGCGCCAAAAAGGCTCAATTAAGGGCACAATGGAAGCATTGGGTCTGCCTAGAAAAACACTTTATGACAAAATGCGTAAATACAATTTGGATAAAGACATTTATAAGTAACTTAACAGCGTACTTGAGTGAAAGATGGTAATGCTTTGTACCTTTATTTCTTTATTGACTATAGAAAGTGCAATCTGAAGTAAGTCTTCTATTCTTAATAAAAGGTTTGCTATTTTGGTCGTTCTCAGCACAAGATGTGTGACTTTAAACGCTATAAATATAAAAAAGGTAAATTATTTTATCCTTATTCGTTTTGCCATGTCTTATCGGGATACCTCAAATAAATTATGGTCATGGCGCCGTATTCATTTATTGCTTATTTTTTTGTGTTGCTCGCTGTTTTGAGTACGTTTATTACACACGATAGTGTGTGAGTTTTGTAGGCTGTATAAGGACTGTAAACATGAAAGCACTTTTTGAAGTTCATCTCAGGTTAGTGATTACAGTATGGATGATTTTAATTGCCGTTCTAAGCCTTCACTATTTAATGAATGTTATGAAATTCGACAGTTTGATGTCGAATGTCGTTTCGTCCAAACTGGATGTGATTTCTTCCTCTCTAGAGACTTCCATTTTAAAAGCTGACCGTCTCGGCATCCCTCTTAAATCGGCGACAAATGTATCTGATTTGATGGAGAAAGCCAAACAAAGGGATAAAAATGTAACCAGTATCGATGTAATTGATCTGCAAGGTAAGATGATTTTTTCTACCGATCATGTTTCATCGTCTCTTTTTCCAAATGGAGAGGTAACTCGCCGAGCCTTGAAGTCGTCTGATAAAAACTGGAATTTAAGTACGGAGGTTTATCTCTATAGTGGTATGCAGTTATTTGACGGCTCCGAGAGTTTGATTGGCAGTATCATTATTACCTATGACAAAGCGTCTTTTTATGGTGTTTACTCGTACGTTCAATTACATCTATTAGAAATGGCCATTTTTATTTTCTTATTTTTTGCTGTGATTGTTTTATTAATTATTCAATTTGGATTTAGTGATGTCACTAATATCATAAAGCTTATTCAAGTTCATTCTGATGGACGTGAAGAAGAAACTCCCCTAGTAGTAAAAGGAAGTATTTCATCTGTATTTGCGGATCAAATAGAGCAAAGTAAAAAGATGAGAAGTAAAGTCGTTCAAGAACTGGAAGAGGCTCAGAGCTTATCAGAAGAATCGTCGATACTTAAAGGGAAGAAGTAATGAATAAAGAAAAAAGTATGGCTAGCTTGATTAATCGTCGTCTTATTTTGGTGACGATAACGAGTTCGCTGTTGGCTTCTATTTTAAGCGCAATGTACACACTGGCTGAGTTCAATTTTTCAATAAAGCCAGAAATACTGAAAAAAACAAATGCTGTTTCTCAAGTTATTCATGATGATGTGGAGTTGGCCATTATTTCAGGAGTGCCCTTAGATCGTATTCGAGGTATGGATGCATACCTTTCTGAGACGCTGGAGAAATACCCTGAGTTGACCTTTATAGCCGTTGTGTCGAAAGACAATAAGCCGCTGTATTCTGCGGGTGAATTATTGAGTTTGAATAGTGCTCAAGATATGGGAAAAGGGGCGGAAACCATCTCTTATTTTAGCGCGTCTCTTTTTGATCGGTTAGAGTTAATTAAAGAGGAGTTGTTTGGCTTTATTCCTGCTTTTTCGAATGAGTCTCAAAGTAAAGATGTTTATGAAATGAACATCAATTATCAAGACAGCCGAGTGGGAGGTGTGTTTGTTGGATTGAATTCTAACTTTATACGCAGCCAGTTAGCGGACATGTTTTTTGATATTGTTATTGTACTCGTTGCGGTTTTACTTGTGTGTTTTGAAGTCGTGATGGTCGTGGTAATGTTTTACATCTCAGGGCCTTTGGAAGAGTCTAAATCCATTCTTAAAAGGCAAGTGGATGGTGACTTTTCGATTAAAGATTCGGTACCTAGTCGAGGGTCAATAGGGCATTTTATAGCCAAATTAAATGATGATTCGAAAGACCTACAAGGGAAGTTCGTAAAAACATGTATTAGCGTTTCTGAAGAGAATACGGACGAAGTTAAAATAGAGGAAAAAAAAACACGCCTGCAAAAAATTGCTGAACGTTTTAATTTGCAAACAAAATTGGGTATGAAGAATGGAGACATTCTAGATGCTCGAATTCCTTTGTTTGTTTTCTCGTTTGCGGAAGAATTACAAAAGTCCTTTATGCCTTTGTTTGTCTCAGAGTTCTATGAGCCGAATCAATGGATCTCTCGTGATGTCATGCTTGGCTTACCTATATCTGTTTTTATGTTAGTCATTGCGGTATCTACGCCTTTTTTTGCTAAATGGGTCGATAAGTTTGGGCAAAAGCCTTTGTTCTTAATGGGGCTTATTCCTGCTATCGCTGGTTATCTAGGTTGTGCATTTGCTCAAGACAGTATGGGCATTGTTATCTCTCGTGGTATTACCGCCTTTGGTTATGCATTAATTACCATTAGTTGCCAGAGCTATATAGCGGCGGTTGTTTCGTCTGAAAACAGGGCAAAAGGCATGGCAATATTTGTTGGTGTACTAATGACGGCAACCATGTGTGGTACGGCATTAGGTGCAATCATCGCCGATCGAATAGGCTATCAACCGGTATTTTTAATATCTGCTGTATTAGCCTCGTTCTCAGGGCTTCTTGCGTGGAGAATGTTTTCTGGATCCGTTAGCGTTGAGCCAAAGAAAGTGTCTGCAAATGGCGAGTCGGGTTTATGGTCACTAGCGAAAAATGTGAAATTTGTCTCGCTTGTTATTTGTTGTGCGATTCCGGCAAAAATCGTATTAACAGGTTTCTTATATTTCATGGTTCCTCTGTATTTGGTCTCTTTAGAAGCGAGCCAGTCAGAAATAGGCCGTATTATGATGATTTATTCATTAATCATTATTCCGTTAAGCCCTATTGCATCTGGTATCGCAGATAGAACTAAGAAAATGAAAGAGCTTGTTGTATTAGGAACTCTATTATCAGGCGGTATATTAATTTCTCTTTATGGTGAGGCGTCTTTCTTTAAAGTATTGCTTGCTGTTGCTTTGATGGGGGTTGCTCACTCTATACTGAAAGCACCTTTGATTGCGTCTGCTCTTGAAGCTGCCGAAGACACACCAGAAGTAGGAAAGACAACAGTGCTCAGTACTCTTAGAACATCAGAACGTATTGGAGGTGTTCTTGGGCCTGTTATTGTGGCGGTTTTATTGGCATTTTATGACTTTGGTGAAACTATGATGGTTATTGGTATTGGAATAGTGCTTTCTGGTGTCATGATGATGCTATTCTTAAGGAAGTCTGAAAACGCTGTAGAAGAGGTCGCACCATGAAACAACTAATTTTATGTCTTGCTTGGCTTTTTGGTAGCATAGTATCAATTTCTACGTTTGCTGATGACGTGGTTAATAACGATTCTCTTCAACAAGATGCGTCGCCTCAAACTGTTTATATGGTTGTATGGCGAGGATGCGAAGATGCTTGTAAAGGTTTTCAAAGCTATTTAAAAGAATCAGGCGTTGCTGCAAATGTGATTGTGCGTAATGCTAATCGAAGTAAAAGTAATCTAAGTGGGTTTGTTGAAGAAGCAAAGGCTTTAAATCCAGATCTTGTTGTCACTTGGGGAACGACTGTTAGTAAAGGCGTTATTGGTACTATTGAAGAATTTGGGGAAACAACAAAGTTGGGCGATATTCCAGTTTTGTTTATGATCGTAGCAGACCCTATTGGCGCAAATATAGTGGATTCTTATGAACACAGCGGGCGCAAAACGGTGACGGGAATTCGTAACAGGGTTCCTGATGAAGTGCAGATTCGAGCAATGAGAGAATATTTTCCCGTCGAGCGTATAGGCGTTATTTATTCGGAAGCGGAGTTAAATTCAACGTTAAACACTGATAACTTACAAAAGCTGTCTAAAACGATGAAGTTTGAGCTTTTTAAAGAGCTATACAAATTAGACGACAAAGGAAAGCCGTATCCTAATCAGTTTGATACTTTAATGTCTTCTTTATCGGAGAAGAATGTTGACGTTGTGTATGTTGGTTCCAGTTCTTATAACTTGGATCATGCTGATGAGTTCACCAGTGCGGCATTAAAGTACAAAATACCTGTTGCAAGTGCTTATGATTCTATGGTTACCAACTCCAATGCATTAATTTCAGTCTCTAATAAGTACTACCGAGTAGGGCGTTTTGCAGGTAGTCAAGCGAAGAAAATACTGGTGGATGGTGATACTCCTGGGGACTTAGAAGTGGCCTCATTAAGCCAGTTCTCTATTTCAATTAATATGTCTACTGCAAAATTAATCGATTTGTATCCCCCAATACATCTGATTCGTTTTGCTGATTTGGTTAATGTTCAACACTAATTGATACGCTTTCGGTAGTGCCTAAAACATCATGAGAATAGGATTTTTGAGGGAGAGTTTGAACGTGATATAAAGCAGAGGTTAGAGAAGGTCTTTGCGGAGTTAGCTGAATATTTAGTGCGCATATCTAGTGAGCATTGAGTTCAAAAGCAACCCTAAGCAGACAAGGTAATCTACTCGGGGCTAATGCTCTTGGAATGTACTCTACTTAATTAATGATCTCAGGTCCCATCACCGCATAAGGCAAGAAGGTTGAGATCGCAGGAATATAGGTGACAAGGACTAAAAATACCATTAGCACGGCGACAAAAGGCATGGCCGCTTTAACCACTTTCGCTAAACTCATTCCAGTGATGCCGGATGTGACAAACAAGTTGAGACCTATCGGTGGCGTGATCATACCAATCTCCATGTTAACCACCATAATGATACCCAAGTGAATGGGATCGACACCCAGTTGCATTGCGATTGGGAACACAACAGGTGCAACAATCACTAATAAGCCGGAAGGCTCCATAAATTGCCCACCAATCAACAGCAAGATGTTCACGGCAATCAAGAACGTGAACCAGTTAAACCCAGCTCCTAACATCCATTCAGTGATCATTTGAGGGATACGTTCTGAGGATAAGGTGTGTGCAAATAAGAAGGCATTGGCAATAATAAACATCAACATGATGGTTGTTTTTGTGCCTTCAAACATGACTTTACGCGACTCTTCTCCAAGCAATGCAGGGAAGAAGCAGCGCCCCATAAGGCTCAAATTACGTCCCCATATTGGAATGCCTGAAAGCAGACAAGTAAGAATGGATTCAGAAACCTGCTTGCCGCGTACGAACACATAGAAAACAGCAATGCCAATGGACATGATTAATCCCCAAATAGCACGGTCTCCCCCAGTAATGGTTTCATTATCAGAAAGCGCAAAGAAAGACAGAATCTCCCACACTAAGAAGAAAGACACGCCGTAGACCAGGCCGTTAAAGCCAATCTTGGCAACCTTAGAATCGGATTCAATGACCCAAGGTGTGTCTTTCAGTGGCCCCATGTCTCGATAAACAAACAGTGCAATAAACATGGAATAGATGGCCGCAACGACGGCCGCTTCCGTCGGCGTGAAAACACCACCATAAATCCCGCCCATGATGATGACGATGAGGAACAGCCCCCACCCAGCTTCTTTACCACCTTGGACAATGGCCCCAAAGCCTTTCCATTCTTCTGAAGGCAGCCCTTTGATACGGGCAACAACATAGATCGCCAACATCAACATACCGCCAGCCATTAAACCAGGAATAACCCCCGCTAAAAACATACGGCCAACAGACACATCGGTTGCCGCCGCATAAACGACCATCACGATAGAAGGAGGAATCAATATGCCTAATGTACCCGCATTTGCAATGATGCCAGCCGCAAACTCTTTCGAATAACCAACTTGTCGCATACCTGCAATGGCGATGGTACCAATGGCAACCACTGTGGCAGGTGATGAACCAGATAGAGCCGCGAACATCATACAAGCAAGTACAGACGCCATTGCAAGGCCACCTCTAAAGTGACCGACACTAGCAATAGCAAAGTTAATTAATCGTTTCGCCACACCGCCTGTCGACATATAGGACGAGGCCACAATAAAGAAAGGAATGGCTAGAAGGGTGTAGTGTGTGCCAACACCAAACAATGAAATAGCAACGGATGACAATGAATCATTCGAAAAGAAAGTAATAAATAGAATGGATGATAGCCCTAGGGATATACCAACGGGTAATCCGATAAAGAGCAAAGCCAATACTAGAGTGAATAAAATAATGGATTCCACGAGGCTCTCCTAACAGGGCTAATCTTTAAGAATGTTTTTGTTTTCTTCGACAAGGTCTTGTGCTTCATGACCACTGATCAGCATAGTGCGTTTGCCTGTCCAAATATCGTAAAATGCCTGTATAGAGCGGTATGACAATAGTGCTAAGCTGATTGGTAAGATGACTAAGACAAGCCAACGTTGAACACGAGGTCGGATATCAAACATATCTTGAATGAAAATAGGGTAGCGTAACTCTTCGGTGCCAATGCCTATTTTGAACATTTTTACCCAGTACTCGATGGCACCACCACGAATTTCTACGCCTAATAAGGCAATCCATGTGGAATCCAAAAGGATCAATCCGTACAAGCAAGCGCAGGCAGCGCCAAATAAAGACAGTGCCTTGCTGATGCGTGCGGGAACGGCGTTTAAGACAATGTCCACACCAAGGTGAATGCCGGTTTTTATACCGTAACTCATGCCTAAAAGAATCAGCCAAGAGAACGCTAAGGTATTAAACTCTAATGCCGCAGACCAACCTGTATTGAAACCATAGCGAGCAATGACTTGACCAAATGAAACCGCCATAATAGAGGCAAGTATGATCACCATGAAATTTTCTTCAAAACGTTCCATTTTTTGAGGGTAAGCTTTTTCTAATCCCCAAATGATGGCAATTAAAATAAGCAGATAAAAATGCGGCCAGTATGGCATGTGACAGTCTCCTAAACGAATCCGCATTCGCACGTAATGACGAATATTGATCGTTAACCAGATAAATAGAGAGTAATGGGGTCTCTAACTTAAATTAGATAATGTAAGTCATATAAATCATAGGGTTAGATGGACTGAATGCGATAACACATTCAGTCCATTTATTCATGAGAGAAGGAACTGATTAACAATTGATTACGCTTCTGCTGCGGATTGAATCAATTTTTTACCAATGTCTCTTTCAAATTCAGACCAAACAGGTTTCATTGTGTCGACCCATTCTTGACGTTGAGCGGGTGTCAGTTCGTTGATTTTACCGCCTGCTTTCAAGATGTTGGCTCTGTTTGCCGCTTCGGCTGCTTTAACCGACTCATTGGCTGCTTGAGTCACTTCGTCTGCGATTTGAAGAAATTGCGTACGAACATCGTCGTCTAGACCATCAAGGAATTCAGAAGACGTCATAAACAAATACGCCAATAGCTGGTGGTTAGTTTCTGTTACGCTGTCTTGCACTTCAAAGAATTTCTTGGTGTAGATGTTAGACCAGGTATTTTCTTGACCATCAACAACACCTGTTTGTAAGGCACCGTATACTTCAGAAAACGACATTGCTTGTGGTGATGCCCCCATCGCGCTGATCATCTTCTTCGCGACATCAGATGTTTGCACTCGGAACTTCATGCCTTCAGCATCACTCGGCACGATCAATGCTTTTTTAGCAGAGAAGTATTTCATTCCAGACATCCAGTAACCTAAACCAACAAACCCAATGGACTCTTCCATTTCGTTTAGTAGGCCTTTGCCTGCTGGCGATTTAGTAAAACGAATGGCCGCATCCATGTCCTTAAAGATAAAAGGCAGATCGAACACGCCAAATTTTTCAGTATAAGAACCAAATTTAGACAGTGACGGTGCCAGTAACTGAACATCGCCTAATAACAGTGCTTCCAATTCTTTTGAATCACCAAATAATGTGGAATTTGGGTACACTTCAATACACAATTTACCGTTCATTTCGGTATTGACTCGTTCTGCTAAGTTATTTGCTGCAACCACTTTTGGGTGTGTTGTACCGCCTGTTACATGACTCAGCTTGGCAACGGTTTCACCTGGTTCACAGCTAGCGGATGCTGTACCCGCTGCAAGTGTTAGGGCAAGAGTAGAAAGTGCAAGGCTAATTTTTTTCATTGTTTTATAGCTCCGAGTTCGATCATTATTATTGTGTTTTTTGAAAACGATAAGGCAAGTCAAAAGACATTGGCTGTGATAGTAACAGCACAATCAATGCCACTTTGTTAAAAAATAATAACGTATTGATTTTAAAAAACTAAAAATAAATAGAGTTTGTTTCTATTTGGAAAATAGGCGGAATCCCACCTATAAAAAAAGTGTCATCGGGGGGAAAGTCGCCAGTTTTAAACTCTGTCATACGATCTAACCCCTTTTCATTATTTTGGAACACACAAAAGGCCTTCGTCTTTTCAGCCTATTTAAAGCCTCGGTTAGTTTCCGAATTAGAATAGTCGTTCTCTCTTTATTACCTTTACTGCATCTTACCGACAAGCTGCCTCGCTCCAAATTAATGTCTTGAATACGAACTCGTAAACATTCACTAATCCTAAGCCCCAATCCATAAAGCAATGAAAATATTAAATGATCTCGGTCATTCAAACAGCTTAGTCTTTTTTGAATTTCATTAGCGTCTAAAACAATAGATAATCGCCTACCTTGCTGAGCATACTGAAATCCTAAATCTCCCAATGATTTATCGAGCAGTTTGTTTTTTAAGTTGCCAATAATTGGCTTGTTTTGTCTAAAAAAAATAATCACAATGTTGCATGTTTGTGTTGGAAAGGAAGCAAAAGATCTTTTAGTATCAATGGATAGCAATCTCCTCAGCAGAAATAACAGGCCGTGGATAAATGTGTAAAAAACGCGCATGGGCATTATTAAAATGTTAGGCAACACACTATGAATCCTGCACAAATAGGCAAAAACTACGACACAATTACAGACCTTTGGTCTGATGATCGATTCAATATGAAAAACGGAATCGATCAACACAAAAGAGCGATATCCTTTGTAAAGTCGAAAGGCAAGGCCCTTGATGTTGGTTGCGGAAGAACTGGGAGAATAATGGATTTGCTGGCCAAAGAAGGCTTTAAGCCTGAAGGCTTAGATATCTCAGAGAAAATGATCGCGCTAGCTCGAAGCCGTAATCCAGAATGGAATTTCTATCAAGAGGATATCTGTTCCTATCCTTTATCAGAAAAATATGACTTCATAACTGCTTGGGATAGCATTTGGCATATACCATTAGATGAGCAAGTTAGTGTGATATCAAAACTGGTAAGTGCGTTAAACCCCAATGGCGTCATGATATTTTCGTTTGGTGGGGTTAACGAAAAGGGAGATCATACTGATGATGCTATGGGGCCAATGATGTATTACTCATCTCTAGGAACAAATGGCTTCATACAAGTGTTTCTCGATAATGACTGTACCATCAAACACTTACAGTTTGACCAGTACCCAGAGCTGCACACATATATAGTGGCGCAAAAAATTGCCTAACAAAGCCATCAATTTGATCGTCTTACGCTGCGCGTCTTGTCTAAACAATAACCGTATATGTGCTCAAATTGTATTAGCAGATGTATGGAAAGTGTTTTAGTATCAATGAATAAAAATTCATGGACTGTTCTTTTTCATAAATAACGCTTTGTGGATAAACGATATAACCCGCATCCTTGTTTTTGGTTGTGTGTAGCGGTCATAAAACTCATAACTTTAAGATAGCCTTCTATCCCTTAATTAAAGAAAATACAGATTAACTGTCGTTTTCAAAGGAAACATGGAGCTCAAATGGACTATTCTCTTAAGAAAAAACTTGACTTTAAACGTTTTTTCTGCCCCTATTTAGTAAAGTTTGATGAGTCTGGTGATGGCGTCTACGCATCAAAAAAGGCCATGCCAATCAGTATGACGTTAACGACTAACCCTTATGGGTCTAGCCCGACTATCGAAACAGAGCCAGCAGACAAGAACATTTCTTCATATCCTTTTGAACAAACCAAAAAAATTACAAAAGAAAATTGCAGAAAAATTAAATTTAGATGAAGACAATGTTTTATTAGGGAATGGAATTGATGGACTAATTGCAGAAATAAGTAGAGCAGTATTAACTATTTCAAGTCATGTCGTCTTACCGCAAGTAACGTTTCCAAATATGATGTTTACAGCAAAATTATGTGGTGCAGCTATTAGTTATGTCTCTATGGAAAATGAAATATACCTTAATCTAAAGCAATTCAAGCACGTTATTAGAGCAAATACTAAGATCGTTTATCTTTGTAACCCAAACAATCCAACTGGGGAATATCTCTCTCCAGAGTCAATCATTAACAATCTATACAGCGACGATTATATATTAATCGTTGATGAAGCAAATATCGAATTTTGTAACGCGGCGCGATTTTTGGCACAGCTTTGCGCGATAAATGGCAGGTTAAAATTGGTTAAGATGTTGAAATGATATTCCAATAAAATGGGAGGCGTTGCCCCCCATTTTATTGCTTGATGCTACTTAGATCTTAGTGAAGATAGTTGGCTTTCTGCTTGGTCTCTTTTGACTGCTGTTGCGAGTTCATTTGTTACAACCGTTTGACCGACGGGAACAAGAGACGCTGCTGCTAGTTTGATATGCTGAATCCCGAAAGGAATACCAATAATGGTGATACAGCACAATACTGCACTGATGACGTGACCGATGGCTAACCATAGACCAGCAAAAATGATCCAGATGATATTGCCAATCAAACCTAACCCACCCGTACCAATATCATCTTTTTGATTTAGCAGTTTACGTGAGATAACTTGCTTCCCAAATGGAAAGAAAGTGAGCTTGGCAATCATGAAGCAGCTTCTAGCCCATGGAAGACCAACTATCGTTATCGCCGCTAAAAGACCGAAGAAAAGCCAAAGCAGTCCCATTAAGAAACCGCCAAGTAAAAACCAAATAATATTTCCTATAAGACTCATGTTCTACCCCTGTGTCGTTGATTTTGAACGCGTAAAATACAGCCATCCAAACATCCTGACAAGTACAAAAAACACAATAGAAACTATCCACGCAACTGGTCGCCAGTACCATGTGAGACGTTTGACGTCGCGGCGCATTGCTTGCAGAAATTTCCAGTCGCATTCAAAGCGGCGGATTTCGTCACCACCCTCTTGATAGCCTTCGTCGTGTTTGTCACATGATGCTTCGAAGAACCAGCCGAAGAATAGCCAAGTCAGCCAGCGTGGTATCCAGCTTGGGCCACATCCGTTAGGCATCAAAGAGTCCCTCCTAAAATAAACAGGTTATCTAAGTCGTCTTGTGCTAATCCAAGTGACTCGGCCATAGTATTTAGGCTTATCCAATCCCTGCGGACAACTCCTGAGGCGATACGAGACATCCATTACTTGATGGATATTTTTCTAATCACTGTTTAAACTAAGAAAACAAACTCAAGGATGAGGTGAGAATTATGCCAAGGGCCAGAAGTCAGCAAGTCAGTTTGTCTGATACTCCGTATTATCATTGCATCAGCCGATGCGTTCGTCGTGCTTTTCTATGTGGCGAAGATGTCGTTACAGGAAAAAGTTTCGAACACCGTCGTGGTTGGATTGAAGCGCGTTTGCTGTGTCTATCTCAAATCTTCTCTATTGATGTTTGTGCCTATGCCGTGATGAGCAATCACCTTCATATCGTGTTGCATGTTGATGATAAACAAGCCAAAATTTGGTTTACACACGAAGTATTGAAGCGCTGGCATTCTCTTCATAAAGGCACGTTATTTACTCAACAGTATTCTCGTGGCGAAACCATGCCTGCGTATGCGGTTGAGTTGGCTGAAAGGTCTGCGGAGGCTTACCGCCAGAGATTGTCTGATATCAGTTGGTTTATGAGAGAGCTGAACGAGCCGATTGCGAGACAAGCCAATTTTGAGGATGACTGTACTGGTCGATTTTGGGAAGGGCGTTTTAAATCTCAAGCCTTGTTAGACGAAGCCTCGATTCTGGCTTGTATGGCGTATGTGGATTTGAATCCTATCCGAGCAGGTATTGCGGCTACACCTGAAACGTCAGAATTCACCAGTATCAAAAAGAGGGTGGAGTCGGCTGAAAAAGGCAGGCAACCCAAAACCTTGTATCCGTTTGTTGGTAACGAGCGCAAAGACAATGTAAAAGACTCTTCAAAAAACACGCCAAAAGGCATTGTATTTAAACTAACAGATTATCTGCAACTGGTTTATCTGACAGGGCGTATTGTCCGACATGATAAACGTGGTGCGATTGATCTGTCTTTGTCTCCAATACTTCAACGGCTTGGCATCGATTCAGAAAACTGGATGGAAATTGCTACGAAATTTGAAATGAATACGCATGGTGTCGTCGGTCAAACCCAGAGTATGGAGCGTTACAAAAACAGCCAACCAAGAGCAAGACCAAATAAACGCTGTTGCGCATTACTCTCGTAATCTAAGTTTCATTTAATCTTATATTGAAAACCCCTTTCTTATCACGTCGTAAGCAACCTTGATCGTTTAAAAAACATGATTTTATTGAAATTAGAGTATGATCATGTCTGTTATCTGCTTATTTTTTTGTATCTGCCTCTGTGTAATTGATTAAATGTGGGAGGCTTTTTTGACTGTATATTATTGGGTGTCCTGAATTTTTTTCTTGGGTGTCCTGAACTTTTTTCTGAACTTTTTTTCATTAGCGTCTAAAATAATAGGTAATCGCCTACCTTGCTGAGCATACTGAACCCCTAAATCTCCCAATGATTTATCGAGCAGTTTGTTTTTTACGTTGCCAATAATTGGCTCGTTTTGTCTAAAAAACAATCACAATGTTGCATGTTTGTGCTGGAAAGGAAGCAAAAGATCTTTTAGTATCAATGGATAGCAACCTCCTCAGCAGAAATAACAAGCCGTGGATAAATATGTAAAAACGCGCACGCTCGCTTTTCCTGTTTTGGATTTGTGGATAGACTGATAAAAATATTATATTTCAGTTGCTTATAAGGTTTTTAAGAAGTTTTTCAAATTGTCTAAACGCGCATGAGCATTATTAGAATGTTATGTAACTACAGGAGTATTGTGATGGAATTAAGGCTCGTTTCAGAAAAAACTATTAACGGAATATCGACTAGAACAAATAATGCGGCAGAAATGAGTCCAAATGGAAAAATACCCGCATTGTGGCAATCTTTCTATGAAAGTATTCCTGTTGACTATAAAAATGGTGAACGTGTTTACGGCGCTTACTACAACTACGAATCAGACCATAACGGGATGTTTACGGTTCTCGCAGGTTTTGATGGTCAGTCATATCCGTCAAATGTAGATATTGAGCAAATAACCATTCCTAAAGGTAAGTACCTAGTGTTCATACATAAAGGGGAAATGCCTCAAATCGCCATCGATGCATGGACAGAGGTTTGGGAATATTTCTCTAATGAAAGCTGTGAGCATCAAAGGTTGTTTTCAACAGACTTTGAATATTACCCAAACGACAATGAAATAGAAATCCATATTGCGGTGCAATAGTTACATAACAAGTGACTATGGTGTCAATTCCTAATGTTAAACCATTTTAGGGTTCCACATGACACCATCTCTCACCATCGAATTTATGATCACTACGAGCTTTCTTATACAGGCAATAATGGCGACT